>CAZAFY010000081.1:0-6877 GCA_964484445.1 uncultured Eubacteriales bacterium | reverse complement strand
CCTTGGTACTCTCCCACCATAAACCGGCGCTCCTACTAAGACTAAATCCTGTTCAGAAAATTCCGGTAATTGAATGTTCTCCAGCTGCAAGGTGGCATCGTGCACATGCAACTCTACCGGAAAGGCAGAAGCTATGGCTTCCAAAACATGTAACGTTGTTTGAGTCGGACTAAAACATACGATGTGAACACTTTGTATTTTCATTAAAATCATCCTCTCATTTTTCTTCGGCTTTCCTTCGTCTACCGTTGCTTTTGTGTTATAATGGCGGTAGGACTTTTTAAAAATTTAGAATGTTCGCGGAACAAAAGGAGTGGTGCTTTTGCCTTTGTTGAAACCCTTGTTTCCTGCTGAACTCAGTATGCTCCTGCCTTTAGAAGAGTCTTTGGAGCACTGTCATCGTGATGAAGAAACCCTTCAAGATGGCTTGTTTATTCAAGAGCTTTGGCCAAAAAACCTTTATTACCCTCTTCATGTGCAATCTTGCCACTTCAAAAAGTGTGACTTCACGAAGACCCGTTTACATAAGGCCTCTTTTCAACATGTGCTCTTTGAGTCTTGCGATTTTTCCAATGCCTCTTGGTTAGAATGTCGCTTGGAAAGAGTTGAGTTTCGCCAATGTAAATTTCTGGGCAGTGATTTTAGCGGTGTCTTGTGGCGCCACGTATTATTTTCAGAAGTATCCGGAGAATACTGCAGTTTTTCCACAGGTGATTTAAATACTGTTCGATTTGAAAAATGTGATTTCCCCAACAGCTCCTTCAGCGACTGTCATTTTAAGCATGTTACACTTGAGGAGTGTAGCCTTACTTCATGCGAGTTTCTGCATACTTCGTTAAAAGGGATCGATCTTCGAAGCTGCCTTTTGGAAGGCCTGAGATTAGCCGGTCCTGAACTCAGCGGTGCCATAGTTACTTCAATGCAGGCGGTGGAATTGGCTCGCTTTTTGGGATTGGTGATTGAAGACAATCTCAATGCTTTTGATCAACAAAAATAAAGAACCCGATTTTCTGCAAAGTCCGACACGATTTTTGAAGTGGAAACTTGATCTGAAATTTCATAAAATTAAAATGATAGGGTAGCTTTATCGTTAAATTTAAAATTGGAGGTAGAAACATGAAGTTACGGAAAATGTGGCTCAACATCAATGGCGTCAATCGAATGTTTATCTGCAACCCTGAAAAAGACTCCTTAGCCGATGTCTTACGACGCATGGGATTAACCGGCACTAAAATCGGCTGCGGGACCGGCGTTTGCGGTTCTTGTTCCATGATTTTAGACGGCGAAGTGATTCGATCCTGTGTGCGCAAAATCAAAGCTGTGAAAGAATACAGCAAAGTTATCACGATTGAGGGGATCGGCACACCCACCAACCTGCATCCCTTGCAGGTAGCGTTCATGAACTGTGGTGCCGTTCAATGCGGATTCTGCTCCCCCGGATTTATTGTTGCAGCGTATGCATTACTGCAAAAAAACAACAACCCCACCCGAAATGAAGTCCGTCAATGGTTCCAAAAGCACCGAAATGTTTGCCGTTGCACCGGTTACAAACAAATTGTCGATGCCGTTATGGCTGCAGCCAAAGTAGTGCGTGGCGAAGCCAGCATTGAAGACATTACCTACCAGTTACCCAAAGATAATGAATACTATGGTAAGCCTTTAGTTCGTCCCACTGCATTAGCCAAAGTTACCGGAACCGCGGATTATGGCGATGACCAAGAGCTGAAAATGCCTGCTGAATCGCTTCATGCCGTAATGGTACAACCCAGAGTTGCTCATCACGCTAAGATTTTGAAGATCGATACCGAAGAAGCTTCGAAAATGCCTGGGGTTGTCAAGATCGTCACCCATAAAGAGCTTAAAGAGGCTGGTGGCACCAATGTTATGGCCGAAGGTCAATTCCACGAACGAACCACCGTTATGGTTCCCAGTCGAAAAGTCTTATGCGAAGATCGAATTTATCGCTATGGCGATGCTGTTGCTGTGGTTGTTGCCGATACCAAAGATCATGCCAGAGACGCTGCCAATAAAGTCAAAGTAGAATTCGAGCAATTACCGGAATACTTAAGTTATTTAGAAGCCGTTATGCCCGATGCCATGCGTATTCACGAAGATACTCCAAATATTTTCTGTATTCAACCCACCTTAAAGGGTGTCGGTCTGGAAGACGCCAATAAAGTTGCTGAAGTCATCGATGAATCGGTGTACAGTATCGAAGGCAGTTTCCATTCCACTCGTGAACCTCACCTTTCTGTAGAAGGCGACACCATCCAAGCCTATTTTGATGAAGATGATAATCTGACTTTCCAATGCAAATCACAGGGTGTTTACTCTTCCTTAGGTCGAATCGGAGATTCTCTGGGCGTTCCAAAGAGTAAAATGCGCGTCATTATGAACCCAACCGGTGGCTCCTTCGGTTGGTCCACTAACGCTGGAGATCTGGTTTTAGCAGGCGCTGCCGCTGTCGTTACCAAAATGCCGGTTGCTCTTTCCATGACCTATGAAGAGCATCATCATTATAGTGGCAAACGCTGCCCCTCTTATTCCAATGCCCGATTAGCTTGTGATGCCAATGGCAAGATCACAGCAGCTGAATTCGATTTTGGCTATGACCATGGTGCTTACTCCTGGGGCGGTGACGACTTGATTACCAAACCGGCCCGTTTTGCCTTCTTCCCCTACAACATCCCGAACGTCGCAGGATTATCTCGAATCGCCAATACCAATCACAACTATGGCACCGCGTATCGCGCTTACGGTTCTCCTCAAGCCTACACCATGGGGGAAGCCATGATGGACTTATTGGCCGAAAAAGCCGGTATTGATCCCTTTGAATTCCGATGGAGAAATATCGCTCGCGAAGGTGAGACCAATATCAACAGTTATCCCTTCCGTCAATACCCCATGGAAAAGATCATGGAAATCATGAAACCGCTTTATGACCATGCCGTTGCCGAAGCCAAAGCAAAGACAACCCCGGAAAAACGTCGCGGTGTTGGTCTTTCCTGGGGCGGATTCAACGTTACCGAGGGCGGAACCGATAAAGCAACCGTCGCACTTGAAATCGCTCCTAACGGTATGTTCTACAAATATGACACCTACCAAAACTTAGGTCAAGGTGGCGATGTTGGTTCGTTGATGTTGACGCTCGAATCCTTAAAACCCTTGGGCGTTAAACCAGATCAAATCCGATTGATCCAAAACGACACCAAAATCACTCCCGACAGTGGCATGTCCGGTGCCAGCCGTACTCACTTCATGAGTGGAAATGCTACTAAAATCGCCGGTGAAAAGCTCATGGATGCTATGAGAAAACCCGATGGGTCTTACCGCACCTATGAAGAAATGATTGCAGAAGGAATTCCGACCAAGTACGAAGGCACCTTCTCCAACACCTCTATTCCGGGATTGAGTCGTTTGGATCCGAATACCGGTATCGGCGACCCTACCCCGGCTTATACTTATATCCTAAACATGGCTGAAGTGGAAGTCGATACAGCTACCGGTAAAACCACTGTTTTACGCTTCACCGCTGTGGATGATGTAGGTAAAATCGGTAATATCGATGCCGTTAACGGTCAAGCCTATGGTGGGATTTCTCACGCAATCGGTTTCGCTTTGAGTGAAAACTATGATGATGTCAAAAAGCACACCAACCCCTTGACCAGTGGTGTACCGTACATTATGGATATTCCCGATGAAATCGAAGTTGTCCACTACGAGAGACCCGATGAAGCAGGTCCATTTGGTTCCTCAGGAGCCTCTGAAGCCTTCCAATCTTCCGGTCATGTGGCCGTGTTGAACGCGATCCACAATGCCTGTGGCGTTCGTATCTATGAAATGCCTGCAACAGCAGAAAAAATTAAAGCAGGACTTGAAATTTTGGCCAAAGGCGGAAAAATCATGCCTCCTAAATACTTCTTGGGATCTGATCTCTATGAAGAATTAGAGAACATCAAAGCCAACCCGGTCAAGGTCGGCGCCGAAGACTACTTCGTACCGCTAGGTACCGGAGCCGAGAAATTCTTTTAAACTCAATCCAATGTAACATCAACCACCGACGGGGAGGAGATGCTTCACCATACATCGGTGAACATCTCCTCTTCAATATATGAAAGGAGGGCACAATGCGAGAATTCCAAGAAATTCTGAAAGATTGTCTGCGTGATGAACCCCCTTTTTGTTCGGCGGTTTGTCCTTTTGGTTTGGATGTTCGCGATTTTATTACAAAATTGCAAAGAGGAAGCTTTAACAGTGCTTTCCGGTTGTATCAAAACACGGTTGGCTTCCCTGAAATCGTTTCAAAAATCTGTCCTCATCCCTGTCAAGAAGCATGTATCCGGACACAAGTTGATACCTTCATTGAATTACAAAAACTGGAACAAGCTGCTGTTAACTATGCCACCAACACGCGCCCTAATCGTTACTATTTACCGTCTAAAGGCAAACGAATCGCCATTATTGGAGCCGGTTTAGGAGGATTAGGAGCAGCTTTGCGGTTAACAGCTCGAAAATACGATGTAATCATCTATGAAAAGACCAATCGCATCGGAGGGAGCTTATGGGATCTCATACCTCCGGAAGAATTTTTACCGGATATTGAAGCCCAGTTTGTTCATGAGCAGTACGAAATCAAATTCAATACCGAAATCACTGATTTGAGTGAAATTTCTGCTGACGCAGTTTTTATTGCGACTGGTAAAGACGGAAATCGATTTGATCTTGGCGACTCTCCGGGGGCAACGACCCGCCCTGGTGTCTTTCTTTGTGCGACCGGAGATCCGATTGTATCTTTAGCTTCCGGACTGGAAATGGCCTCTGTTATAGAAGGGTATCTTAAGACCGATATCATGCGTAGCCCCGAAGCCAAGCAACCGACAAAGTTAAAAATGGACCCCCGCTTTATCCGTCCGGTGCCGACTGCATCGAGAATTGGTCAGCCCTTCAGCAAAGAAGAAGCGGTTGCAGAAGCACAACGCTGTATTAAATGTCAGTGTGATGCCTGCCTACGCAATTGTGATTTAATGAAATTTTACGGAAAAGCGCCGAAACGCATTGAAGAAGAAGTTGAAATCACCATTCACCCCGGCACCTTAGACGGAGATGGCACGGTTGCAACTCGTTTGATTGCAACTTGTAATCATTGTGATGTCTGCAAACTGGTCTGCCCTCAAGGAATCGATACCGGTGCTTTTTTGTTGCAGAGCCACCGAGCCATGGAAGAGAAAGGCGCCATGCCCTGGGTTTTCCACGAATTCTGGCTTCGAGATTTGGAGTTTTCCAACAGTGAGCAAGCCCGCGTATGCAAAGCACCTCCCGGAATTGAAACCTCTTCCTGGATGTATATTCCCGGTTGCCGTTTAGGTGGAAGTGAGCCTCAATATGTTTTGGAAAGCTACGAGTATATTCTCCAAGAAGCTCCCGATGCCGCCTTGCTACAAGGCTGTTGTGGTGCACCTGCGCTTTGGGCCGGTAATATCCCCTTATTTCAACAAACATTAGAGCAAATTCGCAAGGATTGGCTTTCTTTTGGCAAACCAAAGGCCTTATTTGCTTGCAGCACTTGTCAACGAATCTACCGAGATCATTTGCCCGAAATTGAAGGGCTTTCCCTTTATGAATGGATGGATTCCCACGATTTCACCCCCCCACAAAGCTCTTCAACACCTGTTTGCGTCTTTGATCCCTGTCAATCCGCCGGTCAACCCGAAATGCAACAAGCCGTTCGCTCTCTGGTTCAAAAGAGCGGTCTTGCCATTGCTCAAGAATTAGACATGCCCCGTTGTTGCGGTTGGGGGGGTCAAGTTGCCATTGCCAATCCTAAGTATTACGACGGTGTTGTAAAAAGCCGCAGTGCTGACAGCACTTTCCCCTTTGTCACCTATTGTGCCAATTGCCGTGATGTATTTGCAGCTTCAGGAAAGCCTGCTTATCACCTCTTCGATCTCTTATTCGGATTAAATCAGGCAACCGACCAAAAACCCGAACAACGCAAAGCTCCCACTGCCAGTATGAGTCGGCAGCACCGACGCCAGTTAAAGAAAGCTTTATACCACAGATTTTTTGAGGAGGAATGGGAAATGCCTCAACCTCAGCTTCACCTATTTATTCGCGACGAATTAAAAGAAAAACTGAATCGTGCCATGATTTTGATCGAAGATGTTGAAGCCGTAATCGCTCACTGTGAAGAAACCGATGCTAAAATCATGCATGATGACGGCAGCTATTCGGGGCATCTAATGATTGGACAAATGACTTTTTGGGTGCAATATCGACCTCATGCTAATGGGTATTTGCTGGAAAATGCCTACTGCCACCGGATGCAGATTGGAGAATAGCAAAATGGAGAAAACCACAAAACAAGAAACCTTATCCTGTCATCGTTGTAAGATCCCCTTGGAACCCAAAAAGACCTTCTTCAAGTATCTTGGCCATAGTTTTCATACCGATATTCCTACCTGCCCTAAATGCGGTTTGGTCTTCATCTCAGAATCACTGGCGAAAGGCCGCATGGCTCAAGTGGAGCAAGAATTGGAGGACAAATAAATGTCCGCAGTCTTGCGGCATACCTTTAGTCTCTGCCCGGTTTGCCAGAAAAAGCTACCTGCTGTCTATATCAAACGAGAGAATGTCCTTTACCTGGAAAAAACTTGTCCCGAGCACGGCGTCTTTAGTGTTCCCGTTTGGTATTTCAGAGTTTCAGGGGATGCTTGGCAGTATCACGAACCTGAACTCTTAAGTGCGCCTCCTTGTCCTGATGCCTGTGGACTTTGCTCTGAACACCGACAAGATACCTGTTGCGTGGTTTTGGAAGTCACCAAACGTTGCAATTTAACGTGTCGGTATTGTTTTGCCGACGGTGGCGAAGGCAGCGACG
>CAZAFY010000080.1:3292-7014 GCA_964484445.1 uncultured Eubacteriales bacterium | reverse complement strand
TTCCAATTATGATCTTGATGATTTAGCCTACCACATGGGAACCGGAGCCACAGGAACTAGAATCTGCTCTCGTATCGTAGAAATGTGCCGGATTTTCCGCTTAGATGCCGATGATATCCGCCGACAAAAACGTCGAGAGAGTTGACAAATTCAAAATAAAGTTGTGTTGTTTGGACAGTTTCAAAACAAATCAAAGGATTTATTCCGTTGTCCGAAGAAAAGATAGGCAAAATCAAAAATAGGAGGCAATTGTATGAACTTAGCACAATTCCCACGCCGCCGTTATACGGAAGGCTACACTCCCTTGGAATACTTAGCAAACTTGACCAAAATCATGGATGGCCCCGAAATTTACATGAAGAGAGACGATCTCTTAGGGTTGGCCGGTGGCGGTAATAAGACTCGTAAGTTAGAATTTTTAGTGGCTGACGCACTTCTCAAAGGAGCCGACACTCTGGTCACCTGCGGAGCTGTGCAAAGTAACCATTGCCGTTTGACTTTAGCTGCTGCTAAAAAAGAAGGTATGCATTGTCATTTGGTTTTAGAAGAACGCGTTCCCGGTAGCTATAAGCCTGAAGCCAACGGCAACAACTTCCTCTTCCGCCTCATGGGTTTAGAAGACGAAAATATTACCGTTGTTCCCGGTGGCAGCCCCATGGTCGCCGAAATGGAAAAAGTCGCTGAACAATTGAAAGCGCAAGGTCGCAAACCCTACATCGTTGTCGGTGGCGGTTCTGATCCCGTTGGAGCAACCGGTTATGTCGCTTGCGCCGAAGAAATCCTTGCTCAAAGCTTTGATATGGGCGTCAATTTTGATTACATCGTGACCACCAGCGGCAGTGCCGGTACCCATGCAGGGCTGGCTGTCGGTTTCTTTGGTAACAACAGTCAAATTCCGGTCATTGGCATCACCATCAGCCGAAAGAACGCAGTTCAAGTGCCGTTAGTACAAAAATTAGCCAAAGCGACTGCCAAGCATGTCGGTATTCGCGAAGAATTCCCCGATGATGGTATTATCTGCTTTGACGGTTACTTTGGTGCCGGTTATTCTCTTCCCACCGAAGATATGATCGATGCTGTTAAATTGGTCGCACAGACCGAAGCGATTTTGCTTGACCCCGTCTATTCCGGTAAAGCATTTGCCGGAATGTTAGACTTGATCCGCAAAGGCTACTTCAAAAAAGGCGAAAAGATCTGCTTCTTGCACACCGGTGGATCTCCTGCATTATTCCAATATAAAGATGATTTTCATCTCGTCTAAAAAATAAAAATAGGGGACGGTTCTCTCGAAATCGAGAGAACCGTCCCCTATTTTTATCCTAAGCGCGTTTTAAAATCGTGGTAGTTGAAGCGACGAAGGATTTGGCATTCTCCATCTGCTTT
This sequence comes from uncultured Eubacteriales bacterium, assembly GCA_964484445.1. GTDB lineage: Bacteria > Bacillota > JAAYKD01 > JAAYKD01 > JAAYKD01 > CALCNS01. The sequence continues at coordinate 5,631 of CAZAFY010000080.1, read as the reverse complement.
CTTCAGAACAATACTCGGTAAGGGCATGCCATTGAAGGTGTTGGTCTTGACCATCGTGTAAATGGCCATGTCTTCAAAGGTCAGCAGATCTCCGACTTGCAAAGGTTGATCAAAACTATAATCCCCAATAATATCCCCAGCCAGGCAGGTGGGACCTCCTAGGCGGTAGAGATACGCTTTTTCACCTGGTAACCCAGAATCTTTCAAGGGGGGTCGATATGGCATTTCTAAAACGTCCGGCATGTGACAAACCGCAGAGGTGTCCAGCAAAGCGATCTCCATTCCATTGTCAATGATATCCAAAACACGAGTCAAGAGCCAGCCGGCATTGAGGGCAATGGCTTCTCCGGGTTCCAAATAGACGTTTAATCCATACTTCTCTTGCATTCTGCGAATGCAACGTTCCAATCGCGGAATATCATAATCCTCGCGGCTGATATGATGCCCTCCACCAAAATTGATCCAGCTCATTTTCGCTAAAACATCGCCGAATTGAGCTTCCACCGCATCCAAGGTGGTCTCTAAATCGTCCGAGTTCTGCTGGCACAGCGTATGAAAATGTAATCCGCTGACTCCGTACAAATCTTCTACATCAAATTGCTTCCGGGTGATTCCCAGCCGAGAAAACGGAGAACAAGGATCATAAATAGCATGACCTACTTGCGTAGAACACTCCGGATTGATCCGCAATCCAATTTCTTTTCCCGCTCTCAACACCGTTTCGCGATATCGCTTCAACTGAGAGAACGAATTGAAGACGAAATGATCAGCGTATTGCAATAGCTCTTGGATCTCTTCTTCACGATACGCGGCTGAAAACACATGGGTTTCTTTACCCATTTCCTCGGCACCTAAGCGAGCTTCGTGGATGCCGCTGGCAGCACTACCATCTAAAAACTCCGCAATCAGAGGATACAGCGGAAACATGGAAAAGGCCTTTTGAGCCAAAAGGATCTTTGCTCCGGTTCTTTTTGACACACCCTGTAAAATCTCTAGATTTCGGCGGAGTGCCGTTTCATCGACCACATAACATGGCGTCGGTAGTTCCGAAACCTTCATGATCAATCAACCAACTTGGGTGCGAAACACTCCACCCAAGGTAAGCCCCATTTGGGCAATTCCGCCATGAACGGATCCGGATCGAATTCTTCCATGGTATAAACACCCGGTTTTTGCCAAGTGCCGGTAACCACCATCATCGCTCCGATCATCGCCGGTACGCCGGTAGTGTAGGAGATTGCTTGAGAGCCTACTTCTTTATAGCTTTCCTCGTGATCGCAAACATTATAGATGTAATAGGTTTTCTCTTTGCCGTCTTTACGTCCGGTAAAGATACAACCGATGTTGGTCTTACCCTTGGTGCGCGGTCCTAAAGAAGCCGGGTCCGGCAAAACCGCTTTCAAGAATTGTAAGGGAACGATCTGCTGACCTTGGAACTCAATGGGTTCAATAGAAGTCATGCCTACGTTTTCCAAACATTTTAAATGGGTCAAATAGCTCTGACCAAAGGTCATGAAGAATCGGATCCGTTTCACGCCGGGAATATTGATGGCCAAAGATTCGATCTCCTCATGATGCATGAGGTACATATCTTTGACGCCCACTTCGGGGAAATCATAGACCCGTTTGATTTCCATGGGGTCGGTTTCCACCCAGGCTCCGTTTTCCCAATACTTCCCCTTTGCCGAAACTTCACGAATGTTGATTTCGGGGTTAAAGTTGGTTGCAAACGGATAACCATGGTCGCCACCGTTACAGTCGAGGATATCGATGGTGTCGATTTCGTCGAAATGATGCTTTAAGGCATAGGCTGCAAAAACGCTGGTGACCCCAGGATCAAACCCGCTTCCTAAAAGTGCGGTAATCCCGGCTTTTTTGAATGCATCGCGATATGCCCACTGCCAACTGTATTCAAAATGAGCGGTATCTTCCGGTTCATAATTGGCAGTATCCATATAATGGGTTTTGGTAGCCAGACATGCTTCCATAATGGTCAGATCCTGATACGGTAAGGCCAGGTTCATCACAATGTCCGGTTTAACGCGGTTAATCAGGGCGACCAATTCGTCGACTTGATTGGCATCTACTTTCGCCGTAGTGATTTTGGTCTTGGTAGTCTTCTCTAGTTTTGCTTTCAACTCATCACACTTTGCTCGTGTACGACTGGCGATACAAATCTCTTCAAAGACTTCACTGTTCTGACAACATTTTTGAATGGCAACGGAACCAACTCCGCCGCATCCGATAATCAAAGCTCTTGCCATGCTACCATCTCCTCTATGTGTTTATTTTTGGTGTAAAGCCACCAGCATTTCTCGTATGATTTTTCCGGCAACCGC
>CAZAFY010000080.1:0-3192 GCA_964484445.1 uncultured Eubacteriales bacterium | reverse complement strand
TTTATTTTTGGTGTAAAGCCACCAGCATTTCTCGTATGATTTTTCCGGCAACCGCCGTGGAAACCCCACTTTGGTCATATGCCGGGCTAAGTTCATTGACATCGCAACCAATCACATTGCATCGCTGACAAACTTTGGTTGCTGCGATTCTAAGTTCGTCAAAGCTCACACCCCCTGCTTCCGGAGTTCCTGTACCGGGAAGCACAGAAGGGTCCAAGACATCTAAGTCCAAGGTGAAATATACCGGTTTCCCCTTTAGCGTTTCCAACACTTCATCTAAGGTGTTGAAATTGAAGGGATTCATATAGGTGTGACCAGCTTTGCTCCAGCGGAATTCATCGCCGTCACCGGAACGGATACCGAATTGAAAGATCTTGCCATCTCCCACCAAGTCATGACAGCGCTTCAAAACCGTTGCATGAGACAACTCTTCGCCAAAGAAACTCTGTCTCAAATCGGTATGAGCATCAAAATGCACAATATGCAAATCAGGATAAACTTTGACTGCCGCTTCTATAGCACCCAAGGTCACCAGATGCTCGCCGCCGATCATGAAGGGGCGTTTGCCATCTTTTAAAATCATCGCTGTGCGCTCTTGGATCTGATCCAACATGCGTCTGCTGCTGCCAAAGGTGAATTGCAAATCTCCGCTATCCATAATAGCAGAATCGGTCAGATCAGCGTCTTGATACGGGCTGTACGTTTCCAAGCCCATGGATTCATTACGAATCGTCATCGGTGCAAAGCGAGTACCCGGGCGGAACGAAGTGGTGCCATCGTAAGGGGCACCGAACAGCACGGTCTCAGCAGTTTGATAATCGGCGTCACAGCCGACAAAGTGTACGATATTCTTATTCAACATTCTTTAGTTGATCCTCCACATAATTTGGTAAGGCAAAACTGCCTACATGAAGTCTTGTATTGTAATATTTGGTTTTCAGCTGCAATTGATTCCATTCCTCGGCTCGCAAGTCGTGCACCGGATGATACTTCTTAGAGGCGAAGCCAAACAGCCAGTGTCCCGAAGGATAGGTAGGGATATGCACTTGATACACTTTGCTAATCGGGAAACTCTCGACAATGCGTTTATGAGCGCGCTTCATTGCTAACGCATTATACTCATAATAGGGGCTTTCATGTTGATTGACCATGATTCCGTCATCTTTCAAGGCTTTATAGCAGGAGCCATAAAACTCTTTGGTAAACAGGCCTTCTCCCGGTCCAATAGGGTCGGTGGAATCGACGATGATCAAATCATAGAAATTTTTCTTTCCACGCACAAATTTTACACCATCTTCATAATGGATGGTCAGCCGTGGGTCATCAAAACGGCAGGCGGTCTGTGGTAAGAATTGTTTGCTGACTTCGACGACAACCGGGTCGATTTCCACCAAATCGATATGCTCGACCTTTTCATAGCGGGTCAATTCCCGAATCACACCACCGTCACCGGCTCCGATTACCAAGACATTGCGAACATTGGGATGTACCGCCATGGGTACATGAGTGATCATTTCATGATAAATGAACTCGTCTTTTTCAGTCAACATCATAAACCCATCGATGACCAGGAAACGTCCGAATTCAGGCGACTCAAAAATATCGATGCGTTGGTGTTCGCTTTCCACACTATGCAGATGACGATCCACTTTGATTGTAAAGTTAACGTTGGGGCTGTGTTTTTCGGTAAACCATAATTCCATAATGCTACTCCTTCTGTTGATCGAACTAATATTTCAAAACATTCAGTCGTTCAACCGCTAAATCTTCAGGTCCGATCATGGAACAACCTTTTTCTTTAGCATATTGAATATAACGAATCACCTCTGTGGTGATTTTTTCGCCCGGGGCTAATACCGGAATCCCCGGTGGATACGCCATGACAAACTCGCTGCAAATCCGCCCGACCGTTTCTTCAAGAGGTAATTGCTCTTTTTCGGCATAAAAGGCGGTTTGAGGAGCGACAGCAACGATCGGAACCACATACTCTTGCGTGAGCAAGCCCGCTTTTTCGCGGCCAAAGCGGCGTTGGACCTCCGATAAAGCGCTGACTAAGCGTTCAACATCTAATTTGCGATCGCCCACCGAGATATACGCTAGAATGTTACCAATATCCCCGAATTCGATCTGGATATCATACTCATCTCGCAAGAGATCATAGACTTCGATGCCGGCTAAGCCGGTGTCGAGTGTATAAATCGAAAGTTTGGTGCGATCAAAATCAAAAATACTGTCGCCATTGATCAATTCATCGGCATAAGCATAATAGCCTTCCAATTGATTGACTTCATTTCGTGCGTATTGCGCCAAATTGGCAACGTGGTCGAACACTTCCACTCCTCGCAGAGCCAAATTTCGCCGCGAAATATCTAAGCTTGAAAGCAGTAAGTAGGATGCACTGGTGGTTTGGGTCAGATTGATAATCTGACGCATATAATCCGGATTCACACTTTTTCCAGTCAGCAAAAAAGAGCTTTGAGTCAGACTCCCTCCTGATTTATGCATACTCACTGCAGCCATATCAGCTCCGGCAGCCATGCCGGAAATTGGTAGATTCCGGCCAAACGAAAAATGGGTGCCATGGGCTTCGTCGACCAAAACCAACATATTTGCAGCATGAGCCAATTTAACAATTGAACGTAAATCCGAGCAAATACCATAGTAGGTTGGATTATTAACCAAAATCGCTTTGGCATCCGGATTCAGACGAATCGCTTCTGCCACTTGCGCAACCGACATTCCCAAAGCTATGCCCAGTTGATGATTGATATCGGGGTTGACATAGACCGGAGTTGCACCGCAGAGTACCAAAGCATTAATGGCACTGCGGTGTACGTTCCTTGGCAAAATGATCTTATCTCCTTGCTGACAGGCATAGAGGATCATGCTTTGTACCGAGGAAGTGGTCCCCCCAACCATAAAGAAAGTGTGATGCGCACCAAAAGCATCTGCCGCTATTTCTTCGGCTTCCCGGATCACAGAAACCGGATGCACAAGACTATCGAGTGGTTTCATGGAGTTGACATCGACAGTCAGGCATTGCTCGCCCAGGAAAGCCGTCAATTCAGGATTCCCTCTGCCTCTTTTATGTCCCGGAACATCAAAAGGGACGACCCGTTGTTTTTTAAACTCCTCTAACGCCTCGTAAATCGGTGCTCGCGTTTGGTCAAGTTTGTGTTTGCTCATTGATAG
>CAZAFY010000079.1:0-7026 GCA_964484445.1 uncultured Eubacteriales bacterium | reverse complement strand
CCTCTTTGCTTTTTAAGAGATTTGCCATTTCAGTCAGAATATTCTCTTTATTCTGATTGTATTCAAAGGCTTTCCACCCAGATAAGGCTTCGATCCTACGTAATCCGGAACCGATTCCGGCTTCCGATACAATCCGGAAGGGTCCGATTTCACCGGTTCGTTTCACATGAGTTCCTCCACAAAGCTCCATGGAGTCACCCATTTCGATGACTCGAACCACGTCACCATATTTCTCTCCAAAGAGTGCCGTAGCCCCCTTGGCTCTGGCTTCATCGATTTTTAGCTCTTCCGTACTGACAGCAAGATCTTCCATGATCCACTGATTCACAAGATATTCTACCCGATTGACTTGTTCTTGTTCTAAAGCACTGAAATGGCTGAAATCAAAGCGTAACCGATCGGGTCCAACCCATGAGCCAGCTTGATGGATATGGTCTCCCAAAACCAAACGTAAGGCTTTGTGTAGTAAATGTGTTGCAGAGTGATGACGGGCAATGTCTTTTCTTCGTTGTTCATCGACAATAGCAAATACTTGATCGCCAACTTTTAGTTCTGCTTTGACTTCGACTGTTAAGAGGCTCAATTGACCTTCTTTTATAGTTTGAACTACTCGGTGTTGAACTCCCTGCAATTCTAGAAAGCCCGTGTCACCAACTTGACCGCCGCTTTCACCGTAAAAGGGGTTTGGTTCCAAAACAAGCTGCACTTGTTGATTCTCTTCAGCAATTTCTAAAGATTTTCCCTCATGAAAAATCCCTTGAATCCTACTGGTTTCGTGTAACGTTTCGTAACCAATAAACCTGCTTTCAATCCCCGACAAATCGGTTCGATTCGCTCCCATAGCATCGACATCTTGCCGTGCTGCACGAGCTCTTTGTCGCTGACGGTTCATTTCGTCACGGAAGCCCTGGATATCCACCGTATATCCTTGTTCTTCCAAGATTTCTTGTGTAAGTTCCAAAGGGAAACCGAAGGTGTCATGCAGTCGGAAAGCTACTTCTCCTTGAAGCTCCGTCTTCCCGCTTTGCTTCATTTCTTCAATAAACTGCTGCACTAAACTCAAGCCCGATTCAAGGGTTTCATTGAATCTCTTTTCTTCTAGTTGAAAAACTTGAAGGATGAAAGATCTTTTATCCTCAAGATCCGGGTAACCGACCTTAAAGGAATCAATTACTTTAGCGGCAATATCTGCAACAAACGGTTGATTTAACCCTACGATTCTTCCGAATCGTACTGCTCGTCTTAACAATCTTCGCAAAACGTAACCGCGTCCTTCATTGCCTGGCAGAACACCGTCTGAAATGAGGAAAGTAACTCCTCTGACATGATCCAAGATCACGCGTAGGGCTAAGCTTTCGGGTGATTTACCGTCGTAGTTCACTTTGCTCAACTCAATGAGGCGATTCAACATTGGCAGATTGAGGTCCATTTCAAAGATAGAAGGTACTCCTTGAATAACAGCAGCAATGCGGTCAAGTCCTAGTCCGGTATCGATGCACTTTCTCTCCAGAGGATGATATTCACCGTTCTCATCTTTGTCATATTGTGTAAACACCAGATTCCATATTTCCAGGTAGCGGTCACAATCGCAGCCCATGACGCAATTGGGTTTATCGCACTTGAATTCTTCCCCTTGATCGTAAAAGATCTCTGAACAAGGACCACAGGGACCGGTTCCGATTTCCCAAAAATTATCTTCGTCTCCTAAGATGAGATGTTCTGCCGATACTCCTACCTCTTTGTGCCATATGTCATAGGCCTCCTGGTCATCTTTATGTACGGTCACATAGAGGCGAGCAGGGTCCATTTCCATGCGTTTGGTTAAGAATTCCCAAGCCCAATGAATAGCATCTCTCTTGAAGTAGTCTCCGAAAGAAAAGTTTCCTAACATTTCAAAACAGGTAGCATGTCTTGCGGTTTTGCCCACTCGCTCAATATCGGGAGTCCGAATACATTTTTGAGAATTGGTGACTCTGCCAGAAGGAGGAGTCGCAACTCCGGTAAAATAACTCTTGAAAGGAGCCATGCCAGCACCGATCAACAGTAAACTCGGGTCGTTTTCGGGTATTAAAGAGGCACTTGGTACAACCAAATGTCCTTTTTCTTGAAAGAAATCTAAAAAGCTTTGTCTGATTTCATTTCCGGTTCGTTTTTTCATAACTTACACCTCCAAAAAAATAAGTCCCTGAGCTTACGCTCAGGGACGATTTGTATCGTGGTACCACCCTGATTTACCGACTTAGAACGTCGATTTCTCAAAGCCTTTAACGGGGCGATCCGTTTGTGTTGACACAAAAGCTCAGAAGTGGCCCAAAAACAACGTTCCGCCGAGTTTCTCACACCATCAAACTCTCGCTGAATACTTTCCGTCGTTCTGTCTTCGTCATAGCAATATATTGATTATATGCGATAAGCAGGCTATTTGTCAATCAAAATTGATTCCATTTTTTTTCTGCCAAGGAAGCATTCTCAGCTCGTGCCATTCGATTCATCAGTTGCTCTACTTGTTGTTTTGGATCTTGGTTTTCAAACAAAATTCCATAGACTGCAGATGTGATCGGCAACTCCAAGTAGAGTTTTCGGGCAATTTCCATGACTGCCTGTGTGGTTCGAACGCCTTCTACAACCGCCCTTGTGGAATTTATGATCTCTTCCAAGGTCCGGCCTTTTCCCAACTCCTCGCCACACCAACGATTGCGGCTGTGATGACTGGCACAGGTTGCAACGAGATCTCCCATACCCGATAATCCGAAAAAAGTTTCGCTTTCTGCGCCTAACCGCACGCCCAAGCGTGTCATTTCAGCCAATCCTCTTGCTATCAGTGCAGCTTTTGCATTATCTCCAATTTGCAACCCGTCGCAGATACCCGCCGCTATGGCTATGATATTCTTGAGTGCTCCACCCAATTCAACCCCAATAGGGTCCGGATTGATGTAGACCCGAAAATACGGTCGCATCAGTAGATTTTGAAAATATAAGGCAGTCTCCTTCGATTCAGCCCCCACCACACTGGAAGCGGGTGAACCTAGGGCAATTTCAGAGGCCAAATTCGGACCCGAAAGAACCGCAAGGTGCTCTTTCTGTGCTTTACCGGTGCTTAAAAGAATTTGTGAAATTCTTGCGCCGCTTTCCGGTTCTAAACCTTTAGTTGCCGTTAACCATGGCTTTTGAGCTACCGTATTGGGCAACTGGGCTAAAAGGTCTCTCAACCCTTTGGCAATCACTACATTCAAAATCGCATCTGCGTCTTTAACGGCTGCTTGAGGATCTGTTTCAGCGATAATCTCTGCGGCTAAGGGTACTCCGGGCAGAAATGAATGATTATAATGTTCTTGATTGATTTGCTGAGCGACTTCTTTATCATAACTCCAGAGTCGCACAGCATACCCATTTTCTGCAAGCATTTTCGAGAGCACCGTGCCCCAGGCTCCGGCTCCTAAAACAGCAATTTGGCCATTCATTAAGATCTCTCCCTTGCACGGAAAGTTAATTTGATCGGCGTCCCTTCAAAACCATAGGTTGCACGAATTTGGTTTTCCAAATAACGAATATAGGAGAAATGTGCTAATTCGGGATCGTTAACAAAGAAAACAAAAACCGGCGGTTTCACAGCTACTTGACTGACGTAATAAATCTTTAAGCGGCGCCCCGCTGTATTCGGTGGTGGGTTCATTCGCATCGCTTCTTGGAGCAAATCGTTGATACTGCTGGTCTGCAGTCGCAGATTCTGTTGTTCTGAGACATAATCAACCACTTCTAACAAGCGGGAAATTCTTTGGCCCGTTAAAGCAGAAACGAATACGATTGGAGCATAGGTTGCAAAAATCAGATCATCTTTGATTTTCTTAGCCATTTGATCTGCCGTTTTTGAATCCTTCTCCACTAAGTCCCATTTATTCACGACCAGGACGATCCCTCGGCCTTTTTCGTGTGCGTATCCGGCGATTCGCTGATCCTGCTCTGTCACGCCTTCCACGGCATCTAAGACCATCATCACCACATCGGAACGGTCAACCGCTCGCAAGGCTCTAAGAACGCTGAATCGTTCCACGTTTTCGTAAATCTTGCTCTTTCTTCTCATACCGGCAGTGTCAATCAATGTATACTGCTTATCATGCCACTCAAAGAGAGTATCAATAGCATCGCGAGTCGTGCCGGGAACGTTAGAAACGATAACGCGTTCTTCTCCCAAAATAGAATTGATCAACGAGGATTTTCCAACATTGGGTCTGCCGATAAAACTGATTTTAAGGCTATCATCCTCTTCTTGTTCCGTGAGATCAGACGGAATTGCCGCAATGATCTCATCTAACAAGTCTCCGATGTTGAGTCCATTTACCGCCGATATCTCAGAAGGGTCCCCTAATCCAAGTTCGTAAAAATCATACATATTTTGAACCATGGCCAAGTTATCGATTTTATTGACGACTAAAAGGACCGGTTTTTTTGATTTCCTTAAGTAGTCTGCGATCTCTCGATCATCCGTTTGCAAACCCTGTTTTCCATCGGTCATGAAAAGAATGAGGTCCGCTTCCGCAATAGCAATTTCAGCTTGCTTTTTGGTCTGAATAGAGATATCGGAATTCCCTTCAATTTCTATTCCTCCGGTATCGATCAATGTAAATCGATGCCCCGTCCATTCTGTTTCTCCATATAACCGATCACGGGTAACGCCCGGTACATCTTCAACAATCGCTAATCGCTGTCCGATCAAACGGTTAAACAAGGTAGATTTACCCACATTGGGTCTTCCTACAATCGCTACAATAGCTTCCATAACTAGATACTCCTTCTTACCGCCATCTTTTTCCTCTTCAAACGCTTTGGTTGAAAGATGGCTTGATGCAATGCGGCTGCCGTGGGTTCGATCCACAGAAAACGTTGATTTGGAAATTCGTTGTCCAGATCCTCTACTCGTGTATCATCCAAGAAAACATCTCCACCATCGCGAAGCATGATTCCGGGTAGTAAAACACACTCTTCTTCATCAAAGACTAGTTGGTTGATAATGTCTTTGCCTGTCACCAGTCCGGACACGGTAACCGTTGATCCAAAAAAATCATTTCTTATTGCTTGCAAAGAAACGCGAAGATCTGATCTTTGATTCAATTGCTCTACGACCGGTTTCAAAGCATATTCACCACTGATACCGGTAACGATTCTAATACTCTTGAAACGCACTGTGTCATGTTCAAATTGATACACGGTGTTCCATTCATCCCAGAAAGAACGGATCAGTCCTACTCCATCTTCTAAAACAGGATAATTCTCATAAAATTCCCCGTCGGGAATCGGTAACCCTGCTTTGAGATAAAGCTCGTCTGCTGCCCAAAAAAGCCTTGATTCAATCTTTTTTAAAGCGGCTTCCTGCCAATGACTTATTTGTTGAATGAGTTGATGCGCCTCTGTTTTGTAATGCAATCTCAAGGGATAAAGTCTTTCCCTATGGCCGGTAAGTCCCACCGGAACCAAAGCAACACTGAGGATTTGAGGTGCCAGCTCTAACAAGCGACCCGCAGTTTCTTCGAGAATTGCTCCGTCGTTGATCTCTGGACAAACTACGATCTGACAATGTAGTTCGATTCCATGCTCGATCAGATACATAAACTTCTCTTGGAATTCATCATTTTGATTACGCACCAGTCTCTGCCGAACCTCTTGATCCCAAGCATGAACCGAAACATAAAGAGGACTGAGCTTTAGTTCTACAATTCTTTTGAGGTCCTCCCATGAAGTATTGGATAAGGTAATATAGCTTCCACTTAAAAAAGACAAGCGGTAATCATCGTCCTTATAATACAAACTTTTTCGGAGCCCTTGCGGTAGCTGATCGACAAAACAGAATAAACAATGGTTCTTACAAGAAATCGGTCTGTCAAGCGTTAAGGTAGAGAATTCAATGCCCAAATCTTGATCCATTGCCTTTTCAAGTGTGACAAGTCTATGCTCCCCTTCAGGGGTCAACCATTCCGTTAACAAAACTTCATCGGATATTGCAATTTGATAGTCGATGATATCATGAACATCATTTCGGTTTATCTTGAGTAAGCACCATCCTGCTTGCAACATGGCCTGAGCAGCTATGGAACCAGGAATTATTCTTTCGATTGTTGGAAGTTGCATGACATCACCTTTTCATAATTCAAATGGATGGGCTGCAGCCTAATTGCTACAGCCCATCTTGTGTTTACATCTGATTTTTTAGAACTCCGATTCTTGAACTTCTTCAATCATCTGATCGACTGCATCTTGGTCATAAGAGTCTTCTCCCAACATAGCACGTAAGGATAAGCTCAACCGTTTACGAGTAAGGTCGATTTCTAAAATCTTTGCTTCGATTTCCTGGCCTACTGCAACTACATCTTCAACTTTTTCAACACGGCGGTTGTCAAGTTCCGATATATGAATCAGACCATCGATCCCCGGTCGAACGTTGACGAATGCACCCCAAGGAGTGATCCGAACCACGGTTCCGTGAACGATATCGCCGTTAGCAAAATCTTGAGCAAAGGCTTCCCACGGTTCCATTTTCATCTGTTTAAGACCTAAGGAAATTCGACCGGCTTCAGCATCAAGTTTGAGAACTTTGAGTTCGAGTTCCTGGTCGACTTTGACGACTTCGGAAGGATCTTTGACACGATAGTAATCCAAATCGGAAATGTGCAAAAGACCATCGATTCCACCTAAATCGACAAAAGCACCGAACTTAGTCAATCTTCTGACGACACCTTTGACAACATCACCCTCATGGGTGTTCTGCCAAAACGCATCTCGACTAGCGACCGATTCTTCTTCCAGAACCATTTTTCGGTTTACAATAGCCCGACGTTTTTCGGAGTCTACTTCAATTAATCGGACCCGCACAGTTTCGCCAACTAAATGCTTCAAATCACTGGTAAAACGACGTTCTGCTAAAGAAGCCGGCATAAATGCGCGGACACCGATATCAACAATGAGTCCGCCTTTGACCAATTCAAGTACTTTGCCTTCTATGACTTCGTTTTGATTCAGAGACTCTGTAAACTG
>CAZAFY010000078.1:0-7026 GCA_964484445.1 uncultured Eubacteriales bacterium | reverse complement strand
TTGCTTTGGGTACCGGCACGGTTATCTACGTAATCTACATAATCGTAGGTAATGGTGTCTTTGCCCCAACGAGCCGTTTCCTCTTTGCAGGCGTCGTCAATACAACGTTTGATTTCGGTTTCTAGTGCTTCCAACTCTTTTTGACCGTTGGAACGGAAGTTGATCTTTATGGTGCATTCCTTAACAATAGCATGAATACCCGCGTCGTTGCCGGCGTGGAAATTAGAAACTGCATAAGTGGTGCGGGGATTTGCAGGAACCGGTAAATCAGCAATTTTGGCAACCGCTCGCGCTGCTGCATGTAGGGGGTTGGCTACATGGCCAAACGCACCCATGGCGTGTCCACCTATGCCGTGGAAGTTCACTGCTAAAGTGCGCATACCGGTAGCTTCATAGACAATACCGTCCATGCCGGAGCCGTCAATACTAATGCTTCCTCCCACTTCGGGGTGATCTTTCATAAAGTATTCTAAGCCACGCATGCCGCCCATGCCTTCTTCTTGAACGGTGCCCAAGAAAATGACATCGCCGTCAGTCTCAATACCGGCGTAGTTCATAGCACGTAAGACACCCGCCACATTGACGCAGCCGTGTGTGTCGTCGTTGATCCCGGGGCAATAAATGCGACCGTTCTTGCGTACGATTTCTTTAACTGTGCCTTTAGGGAAAACGGTATCTAAGTGACCTTCCAAAAGGATGGTTGGACCCTTGCCTGCGCCTTTGCGCACTCCGAAGGTGTTACCATGGCGATCGATTTGCACATTGTCTAAACCTTCCGCACGAAGCATTTCGGCAAAGACTTTGGCGCGTTCGGCTTCTTCAAAGGTGGGAGCTTCCACCAAAACCAATTTTAGCTGTTGTTCCAGCACCTGTTCGGCATTTGCTTCTACAAAGTCATAGCCTTTTTGCACGGCAGGTATGGTGCGGAGTTGTGAAATTCGTTGCGAAATGTTTGTGTCGATGGTATACGCCATGGTTCTACCTCCTTGTATTCTTGAATTATTCGATTTTTCCCCAGTCCTTCAAATACTGAGCTTTGGTCATAACCGGAACAAAGCTTTTTTTGATTTCTAGGGCTTCAACAGCACCGTCTGCCAATAAGTCAATCACGGTCATGATCAAGGCTTTCGCAGCAGTCAAATAGGCTAATTCTTTATCGGCAATTTCGTAGCTTTCGCTGTGACCAATGCCGGAAGCTCCGCCAATGGAAGCTTGAATGGTTGGAATCAAATGCGAGATATCGCCGGCATCGGTGGAACCGGAGATGCCTGCACCACTGGTATCCACTTTGGCTTCACCAAGCAATTCAACGAGGTTGGCAGTCATCAGTTTTTCTAATCCAGGGCAGGTGACGGTGGGTAGATAACCCGGTAATTCAATGATCTTGGTTTCTACATCTACCGCATAACCACCGGCACGGAAAGCACGATTGACCTTTTCACTGGCGTCTAAAATAGCGTCTACGGTTGCACCGCGCACATAAGTTTCTACACGCACATCGGCAGGAACCACATTGACCAAGTCTCCGCCTTTGGTAATGATTGGATGCACACGAATGTGATCTTTATCTTGGAAGGTTTCACGTTGTGCATGCACGGCCATAAGGCCGATGTTGGCTGCATTGAGGGCGTTTTTACCCATATGTGGCGCGCCGCCGGAATGTGCTTCTTTGCCTTTGTAATGGATCAGTTTGCCTACAAAACCATTGGTAGGTCCGCCTGCTCCGGCTTTTTTTGCTTTTTCGGCATCGCCTTCCGTAGTTGCAGTATGTTGCATGACCATAATGTCAATATCATCCATTTCGCCCAAATAGACGAATTCTTGCTTGCCACCCAGGAATTTGATCGTGCCGGCGTCACGTAATTCATTACGATATCCAATTTCCACATATTCCTCGGCAGGAACGGCCATCAGCACGACATCGCCACTCAATTCTTCTAAGATCCCGGTATCTTTCAAGGCATACGCCACACCGGCAAGTGCTGCCGACATTGCATTATGACCACAAGAATGGGCTGCACCGGTTGTTTTATCGGCGCAACGGTGTCCTGGAGCAACAACAGCATCTAATTCACCCATAACGGCAATTTTAACTTTACTTTCTTTACCTTTTAAGGGTGCAATCACGCCGGTCAAGGCAACTTGGTCACGGTAGGCATAACCTAGTTCGTCGAATAATTTCTTGATTTTAGCAGCCGTCTTGACTTCTTTGTAGCCCAGTTCTGGTTCTGCGAAAATGGAATCGCCAAGGGCGGTGATTTCTGCACGTTTAGCGTCAATCGCTGCACAGGCTATCTTTTTGAGTTCTGCTTTAGTTTTTCCCATAATAATACCTCCAATAATATAATGTAGATGATTTGTTTACTTGTTTAAAGGATGGTTTTGCTTACACCGTGAACGCCGCCCAAGAGCAAGGACAACATATAAACTGCTTGAACGCCCTTGAAAGCATTGGTGTTGTCGAACCATTCATCTACCGTATGAATCCCACCGGAAGTACCGCCGCCGCCAATACAAACGCCGGGGATACCCATGGCAATGGGATTACTGGCATTGGTAGAGCCTCCTTGGTTGAAAGTCGGTTCGGATCCAAGTTCTTTAATGACTTGGTAGGTTGCTTGCACAATCGGTGCATTGCGATCTTGGGTTCCTGCTTTGACATTGACATAGTCCACATAATCATATGTGATCGTATCTTTGCCCCAACGAGCGGTTTCTTCTTTGCAGGCTTCGTCAATAGCTGCTTTGATTTTTGCTTCGAGTTCTTCCAACTCTTTTTGACCATTGGAACGGAAGTTCAATTTAATGGTGCATTCTTTGACAATGGCATGAATACCGGCATCGTTTCCGGCGTGGAAATTCGATACAGCATAGGTGGTGCGAGGATCCGCCGGCACTTGAATATCGGCAATTTTTGCAATAGCTCGAGCTGCTGCGTGTAAGGGGTTAGCAACATAGCCAAAAGCTCCCATAGCGTGTCCGCCAATGCCATGGAAATTCACAGCCATGGTGCGAATACCGGTGGCTTCATAAGTGATTCCTTCCATACCGGAACCATCGATACAAATACAACCGCCGACTTCGGGGTGATCGACTAAGAATTTTTTCATGCCGCCTAAGCCGCCCATGCCTTCTTCTTCGACGGTACCCATGAAGATGAAGTCGCTGTCGGTCTCAATACCGGCATGATTCAATGCGCGTAAGGCAGACAAAACGGTCACACAACCACGGGTGTCATCGCAAATTCCGGGGCAGTAGACTTTACCATCTTTTTCAATGATTTCTTTGGCAGAGCCCATGGGGAAGACGGTGTCCATATGACCTTCTACTACGATGATCGGACCAATGCCTTTGCCGCGACGGTAGCCAAAAGCATTACCGTGACGATCGATTTGAACATCGGTTAAGCCTTCGGCTTTCAGCAGTTCGGCAAACACTTTGCCACGGTTTTGTTCCAAAAAAGTAGGAGCTTCCACCAAGGCTAGGTCTTTTTGTTGTTGCAGGGTGTGGGCGTCATCGGCTAAGACAAACTCGAACCCCTTTTGTACCTGTGGATTCTTTTTCAAGAGTTCCAAGGTTTGGACAATTGTTGCATTGACGTTGTAATCCATAACTCTACCTCCGCTTTTTTAATAGTGTTTCTAACATTATAGCATAAAATGCTATTGTTTCGCTACTTTTTCCATTCGCTGAGCAGTTTTTGGTAACCGGCTTGGGTTTCTTCCACTGTTTTTAAGTTAAAAACCAGCACCATGTCATCGCTGTGATACACCACAATAACCGGTTTGACGGCTGTGTAGGCGTATAAGGTATACCCGCCAAATTCCTCGTTGGAAAAATTTCCGCTGTTAATTTTCATGGTGTTAATACCAAAGGTGCGGTGACCGTTATCGTTGGATTCCCTGTATTCAATCTCGATAATCTTGTCATAAGGGACTTCAATTGCCCCACCGGTAGCTTTAACCGTAAAGTTGCTTTCGCCGTAACTGACCGACACACTCCCTACCGTGAAAATGAAAATACCAGCCGCCACTAAAACAATCGCTGTTATCCAAGGAGTCCGCCCTTTCAACCGAGTGTTCATAACCAACCAACCTCCTAACGATTCTTGAGTAAGAGTTCCTGTTTTAAATCCCAAAGCTTTTGGGACAGATCTACATAATACCCTTGTGGATTTTCCATTCTTTTGATTTCGTCCCACAAGGTTGCCAACTGTTCCTGGCAATAGGTACGAATCTCACCTATACTCGGTAGTTCATAAACCAATTCGCCATTTAAGAAAATGGGTTTCTGCAACTCGACCATGGTGAAATCGGTCAAAATTTTGCGCTTCCAAATCGCTTCCGGGTCAAAGATTTCCAAGGGTTGGCTGGAATCTATAATTTCATCGTGCAAGCAGATCAGGTCTGCCATGGCCATGCCGTTTTTATTATTGAAGAAACGATAGGTTTTCTTGAAATGCGGATTATTGATCTTCGCTGTATTTTCACTGATCTTGATTTTGGGTTGAATTACACCATGCTCATCTTCCACTGCACAGAGTTTGTAAACTCCACCGAATACTGGCTCGCTCTTGGAAGTGATTAGTCGCTCACCTACGCCAAAGGAATCAATTTTCGCCCCCTGATGTAGAAGATTGAAAATCAGATGTTCATCTAAAGCATTGGAAGCTACAATGCGGCAGTCGGTCCATCCGGCCTCATCTAATAGGATCCTCGCCTTTTTGGAAAGGTAAGCCAAATCACCCGAATCCAAGCGGATGGCGCAAGAGGTAATGCCTAAGGGACGCAAATATTCATTGAAGGCTCGTATGGCATTGGGCACGCCACTGTGAAGCACATTGTAGGTATCGACCAAAAGGGTTGTGTTTTTAGGATACAACTTACAATAGGTAGCAAACGCGTCATATTCAGAGTCAAACATTTGCACCCAAGAATGCGACATGGTACCTACTGCCGGCACGTTGAACTTACGGTCGGTCAAGGTACAGGCGGTTCCGGCGCACCCGCCAATGAAGGCAGCTCTGGCACCCAATACCGCTGCGTCTCCTCCGGCCGCTCTCCGCGAACCGAATTCCAATACCGGACGCCCCTGTGCTGCTCGCACAATACGATTGGCTTTGGTGGCAATGAGAGACTGGTGATTCAAGGTTAATAATAGAAAGGTTTCCACCAATTGAGCTTCAATAGCCTTGGCGCGCACCGTGACCATGGGCTCATTGGGAAAGACCGGAGTGCCTTCGGGCACGGCAAAAATATCGCCGTTGAACTTAAAGTTCTTCAAGTACTCCAAAAAGGACTCATCGAAGATGCCTTTGTTGCGTAAAAAAGCCAAGTCATCTTCATCGAAATGCAGATTTTGAATGTAATCAATCAACTGTTCTAAGCCTGCCGCAATGGCGAATCCACCTTTATCGGGAACCTCCCGGTAAAACAAATCAAAGTACGCAATCTTGTCGGCCATGCCGCTGAGCAGATAACCATTTCCCATGGTCAACTCATAATAGTCGCATAGCAACGACAAATTTTCCTGATTCACAACATAATCCCCTCTCCATATAGTAGCTCTATTCATTTCGCCAATGTGAGGATGGTTCCCTGCAAAAATAATTTTCGGGTACAGAAACGGAATAGAAGGGAATCGACGTTCGATGTAGAAAAATGTAATAAACATGATAAGGAGGAGATTTTATGGCAAAACAACTCTTACGCAGCGAAATTCCCGTGGAACAAACTTGGAAAGTGGAAGACATTTTCGCCACCAAAGAAGAATGGGAAAAAGAGCTAGCTCAACTGAAGACCTATGCTGCCGTTGTAATCAAGAACAAAGGTAAATTAGGGGATGGCCCCAAATTCTTGCTTGAATGTTTAGACGGATCCGAAGAACTGCAAGTTCGTGCTATGCGTGTTATTAGTTATGCTTCTTTGCATTTGGCATCGGACGGAACCAACCAGGAATACCAAATCATGGCTGGTCGCGCCAGAGCCACCATGTCTGAGATTTTGGCTCAAACCTCATTTGTACAAAACGAAGCCCTTGGTCTACCCGAAGGTACCTTAGACCGTTATCTCAAAGAAGAGGAAGGTCTGCAAGTTTACCGTTTCTTGATTCAAAAATGGATTGATAACAAACCTCATATGCTGAGTGCCGAAACCGAAATGGTGCTGGCATCTTTAAGTCAGGTCTTGGATTCCATGGGTGAAGTCTACGAACGCTCCCGTACCAACGACTTAAAATTTGACCCAGTCATTGACGGAGCAGGTAATCCGAATCCTATGTCCATTGATCGTCATGGAGCAGTTGCCGATATTACCTTGCGCCGCAACGCTTATGCCGAACTCACCAAACAATTAAGTCGTTATAACCAAACCTACGGCGCAACTTGGGGTACCGAAACTAAGAAAAACGTCATTACTGCCAAATTACGCGGGTTTGAATCTGCCACCCATATGCTTTTGAATCGCCAGGAAGTCACCACCGATATATATCACAACATTCACGATGTCATTCTCACCGAGCTGGCTCCTCATTGGCGCCGTTACGCACAACTGCGTAAAGAAGTGCTCGGTTTAGACAAAATGCTGTATTGTGACATTGAAGCTCCCTTAGATCCGGAATATACTGCTCCTGTGACTTATGAAGAAGTTTCTGAGACGATTCTCAACGGCTTATCTGTATTGGGCGATGAATACCGCGAAATCATCCGCAAAGGCTTATCTGAGCGCTGGATTGACCGTGCAGATAATGTAGGCAAACGCACCGGTGCTTTCTGCAACACCGTTCCTGGTGTTCATCCTTACATTTCCTTAACTTGGACCGGTCAAATGCGTAATGCTCTTACCATCTCCCATGAGTTGGGTCATGGCGGTCAAGGGGTTTTGGCACAACGTTATCAGAAGCTGACCAATGCTCGTCCTACCATGTTCTTCATTGAAGCTCCTTCCACTATTAACGAATTATTGGTCGCCAATTATATTCTGAAAAACACCAACGATGTCCGCACCCGCCGCTGGTTGATCATGCAGT
>CAZAFY010000077.1:0-7054 GCA_964484445.1 uncultured Eubacteriales bacterium | reverse complement strand
AATTTTTTAGATTGATAGATCAGAAAGCGAGGTTTCTATGCATTCAAAAGCTTTGATTATCGACGGTTACAGCTTGGCCTTTCGGGCTTTCTACGCCCTTCCCCTATTGAGCAATCCCATGGGTATTTATACCAATGCTGTTTATGGCTTTGCCACGATGTTGCAAAAAGCACTGGATACGATCCAACCGGACTATGCTCTGGTGGCCTTTGATCGGGCTGAACCGACTTTTCGTCACAAGGAGTTCGAGGCTTACAAAGGGACTCGACAAAAAGCCCCTCCTGAATTACTGGGACAATTCTCCCTCATTCATGATCTATTGGATGCGATGAATATTCCTTGGTTAGAGATCCCCGGTTTCGAAGCCGATGATCTTTTAGGTAGCCTAGGACACCGCTTTGCTGAGGAAGACATTGAAGCCTTTTTGCTAACTGGTGATCGAGATGCGTATCAATTAGTCTCGCCACATGTCAAGGTGCTTTATACCAATCGCAAAGGTATGAGTGATTTACAAATTACCGATGAAGCCTTTATTCAAGAACAATATGAATTGAAGCCGACTCAACTGATCGATGTCAAAGCACTCATGGGAGATGCTTCCGATAATATTCCGGGTGTACCTGGTATTGGCGAAAAAACCGCTTTAAAGCTGGTCCAAAAATTCGGCTCCTTAGAAAATATCTTGGAACATGTCTCTGAGGTGGAACCCAAGCGAGCACGGGAAAACTTGACTACCTACCGCGATCAGGCTCTCTTGAGTTATCGCTTGGCCAAGATTATCACCGATGTTGAAATTGCGGAACCGATTGATTATTGGAAGCGAAAAGAAGCTGAAACCTCTACATTACGTGAATTTTACCAAACCTACGCTCTGAAATCACTACTCGATAAACTCCCTGCGCAAGAAGAACCGGCTGAACCCAATTTGACACTTACCGAACTAGCTCAACCTAGCGAAATCCTCACGGCTGTAAGTTGCCTTGAACAGATCAAACAGGGGCGAGTTCTGGCAATGACCGCCATAGAATCTACTGGAACTTTGGATTCCGCTTTGTTGGAGTTAGGCTTTTTGTTGAAAAACGGAACACTTGGAATACTTCCGATCCACGATGAAACCCTGCTGTCGGAAATCGGTAAAGCCTTAGCACCCCACTCTTTTTCGGTTTGGGATGTGAAACGAACAGGTCACCTCTTCCACTTCTTTTTTGAGAAGGCCGATGATTTGATGCTGCAGACTTATTTGCTGAACCCCGGTCAGGAATTGAGCTTAACTCGAATCTATCAGGAGCTCTTTCCCGAAAAACAACTTGCAGAGACTTCACCTCTTGAGAAAGAACTGGCACAAATGAGGGAACTTCTTCCACGATTAGAAGAACTCTTAAAAGAACGAAGTTTATGGAAGCTCTACAAAGAGATTGAATTGCCGCTGGCCAGAGTACTTTTCCTCATGGAAGATACCGGTATTGGCGTTCATTTACCGGTTTTACATGAGTTATCTCGTACGTTCCAACATGAAATCGAAACCTTACAAACGCAAATCCTACAGCTTGCAGGTATTGAATTCAATTTGAATTCCCCCAAGCAATTAGCTGAAGTGTTGTTCGAAAAGCTGGGATTACCCGGAGGCAAAAAGACAAAATCCGGTTATTCCACCGATGCCGAAACCTTGGAAAGGCTCGAAGGAGACCATAAGATCATTGGTTTGATCCTTCAATATCGTGGATTGACTAAACTAAAGGGAACCTATTTAGATGGCTTGATTCCCCTCGTTGAACCCACGCGTGAGCGCCTGCACTCCACATTTCATCAAGCTGTTACTGCAACCGGTCGCCTCTCCAGCAGTGATCCCAACTTGCAAAATATCCCTACTCGAAGTGATGAAGGCAGGCTGATTCGAAAAGCCTTTTATCCCACGATCAAGGGATGGCGTCTTGTATCTGCCGATTATAGTCAGATCGAACTGAGAATTCTGGCGCATCTATCCCAAGATGAGCATTTTATCGACGCTTACAAAAACCAACAGGATATCCATCGTCGAACCGCAGCCGAAGTTTTCGATGTTCCCTTTTCTGAAGTGCCTTCGTCTCTGCGCGATAAAGCGAAAGCTGTCAATTTTGGTATCGTCTATGGCATTTCCGATTATGGCTTATCCACACAGTTACGAATCAGTCGCAAAGAAGCCCAAGGATATATCGATCGTTTCTTTGAAGAATTCCCTGCCATCCGCGAATATCAGCATCGCATTATTGCAGAAGCAAAAGAGTTGGGCTATGTCACGACGATCTTTCAGAGACGTCGTTATTTGCCGGAGATCCTAAGTAAGAATTACAACATGCGTAGCTTCGGAGAACGGGCAGCTTTGAACACGCCAATTCAAGGAAGCGCGGCTGATCTCATAAAAATCGCGATGATACGATTGCAAAAGGAGATTGAAGCGAAGCACTTACAAGCAAGGATACTTCTGCAGGTTCACGATGAATTGGTCTGCGAAACACCTCCCGAAGAGGAAGAGACTTTAAAAAAACTAATTCGAACCACCATGGAAGAAGCGATCACGCTTACCGTTCCGATCAAAGTCGAGGTCTACAGCGGTGATAATTGGTACGATTTACAAAAATAAAAAAGAACCCTTGGAAATGCTGAAATCAGCCCTTCCAAGGGTTACTTTTATAGTGAGATCACTAAACCGAGCTTTGCCAATTGCGTAGGGCCATTGTATTCTCTGACAACTTCATCATAAATCGGTTTTGATTCTTTTAGGGGAGGTAAATGGGTTAATACCAATTGTTTGACGTCGGCTTCCAGCGCCAAGTGGCCTACTTGGGTACCGGTCATATGGTTCCCCAACGCTAAACTCAAACCCTCATGTGAGAAATTGGCTTCAGAGAGAAGCAGGTCCACTCCTTTTGCTGCCACGATCTGTTCTGCACAATATCCCCCGTCTGCTGTGTAACAAATTGTTTTCTGTGGCCCTTGAATTCGGAACCCATAACACTCTACTGCATGAAGGGTGCGAAATGGTAGAAAGTTAAAATCACCGATTTGAAAAGCTTTTTGATTTTGATAAGCAATTCCTTGGGTTATACTACCCTCTCTGTAATAGGTCAACTTCTGAAAATCGGTTCCATTGTCAAACCCATAAATTGGTAGCGGCTGATGTAACCCCTCCGTTGCCTGATGCACTAACCGTGCATATTGCATTACCCCAATATCGCAGCAGTGATCCGCGTGGTAATGCGACAAGACAATGGCATCTAATTGATTGACAGGAAAACGGAGTAAAAGTTGACTTAAGACTCCACTACCACAATCCAATAAGACCGAAGTTGTTTCGCTTTGAATGAGGTAACCGGAGGTCGCTTCGCCCGGTCTGGGGAATCCACCCCACATACCTAATACGGTGATTTTCATTGTTCTCGCCCCTTTCACTAAAAAAAACACTTTCCCCTCTTGCTAAAAAACCAATTTCCTTCTATACTATAAATATGTGTTAGCCTACTATAACTTTTACGAGGTGCCTCTTCATGCTAAATGTTGTTCTGATCAGTGTCATGGCCGGGGTCCTAGGTACAGGCTTTGGCGGTCTTTTAGGAATGTTTTTTGGAAAACAATCTCTGAAGAGTATGTCTTATGTTCTTTCCTTTGCAGGTGGTATCATGGTCAGTATTGTATGTTTTGATCTGATTCCAGAAGCTTTGGAATTATCAAATATCTGGACAACGATCTTAGGGGTCTCGATTGGCGTTGTCATGGTATTTCTCTTGAACACCCTAATCGACTGGATTTCATCGAGGATGTCCGGCAGAAAAAACATTGAAGAACACGATGCTATTGAAGAGCTTCATCACCAAGACCCGCTCATGGCAAAATTGGCTGAAGCAGGACAAACGAATATCAAGATGATCAAGGCCGGTATCATTATGCTTTGTGCTATTGCACTTCATAATTTGCCGGAGGGAATGGCGATCGGTTCAGGTTCCACCCATGACACATCTCTCGGTATTGTTTTAGCGATAATGATCGCGATCCATAACATTCCGGAAGGAATGGCGATTGCCGTTCCCCTATGTGCAGGAGGAATGGGGTTTGGTAAGACTATTTTTCTAACCTCATTGTCCGGTGCACCAACCCTTTTTGGAGCAATGCTTGGCTACTGGATCGGCAATATTTCCGAATACTTTATTGCTTTGTCGCTTGCCGGGGCCGGAGGGGCTATGCTCTATGTCACTTACTGCGAAATCATGCCTCAAGTCATCTTAATGAATAAAGGTCGTACTCCTGCCATCTTCACCCTTATTGGCATGATGGCTGGCTTGCTTTTGATTCAACTGTTAGGCCATTAGAGAAGCTCAGCAATGTATTCTCCTTGTATTCGATACACTTTTTCGAATTCTAATGACTGTACGTCGCTGTTGTTTCGTAGCTGTTGCCACTCTGTGAAAGACATCTTGGCTGCCATACCACAGGTAGCACTGATTCTGCGTGGAACCGGAATCAAGCGAAGCGATGTGTTCAAATGTTTTAACCGACGCTCAAATTGCAGCGCTGTATGAACATTCTGGAAGGTCACACACACATAATCCTCTAATACCATTGATACATTAAACTCCTTTAAAAGAGGCAGCCTATAAGCATATAGGCTGCCTCTTTGTCAATTCTTAGGACAGCAAATCTTGTCCGGTCAAAACTCGGTATGCATCGAGATACCGTTGAATCGTTCCTTCAATAACCCAATCCGGTAACATAGGAGCCGGAGGTTCTTTGTTCCAATCGGTAGTCTCCAACCAGTCTCTGATAAACTGCTTATCGAGACTGGCCTGTGATTGACCCGGTTTGTATTCTGAAACTAACCAGAAACGAGAACTGTCTGGGGTGAAACACTCATCAATTAGCATGATCTCACCTTGATATATTCCAAACTCGAATTTAGTGTCCGCTAAAATGATGCCCTTTTCAAGAGCATATTCCGCTGCTTTACGATATAAAGTCATTGAAATATCTCTTAATTGTGAAGCCAGCTTTTCGCCAACCATTTCTACCATGACTTCAAAGGAGATATTTTCATCGTGGCCGACATTGTTTTTCGCAGCCGGTGTGAAGATTGGTTGAGGAAGTTGCTGGGATTCCAGCAATCCATTGGGTAAAGCGATTCCACAGACAGTGCCGTTATTCTTGTATTCTTTCCAACCCGAGCCGGCTAGATAACCTCTTACAACACACTCTACAGGTACCACTTCTGCTTTTTTTACCAGCATGGTTCGACCTTGAAGTTGATCGGGATAATCACAAATCGGTTTTGGCATTTTTGATACATCGGTGGTGATCATATGATTTGCTACCAGGTCTGAAAACTTCTCAAACCAAAATTTAGAAATTTGAGTTAATACCTGTCCTTTATGAGCAATTCCGGTCGGTAAGACTACGTCAAATGCAGAAACACGGTCGGTAGCAATTAACAGCAAATTATCTCCCAAATCATAGATATCGCGAACTTTTCCTTTCGATTTCAAGGGTAGATTCAAAAAACTAGTATCGGTAACCACAGAATTCATTGCGACCACTCCTCATTCTTTTGAAAGAAAGTATATCATAAGTTCTAGGTTTTGAATAGAGTACAATTCGCTATCAGACCCGCTTATCTCCTTATTTCTGTCCAATTCTCTCTTTTCCTACTTAGAAAAATGCTTGAAAATGTCACAAAATCTTCTATAATAATAGTCAGGAAAGGTCAAATCCCTTTCAGATGAATTGCCAGGAGGCGATATTATGGATACTAATCAACTAACACAAAAAGCCAGAGAAGTCCTTCAATCTGCTCAGTCTCTAACGATTAGTCAACAAAACCAGCAATTAGAAGTAGCCCACCTTCTCTTTGCGATTCTCAATCAAGAAGCAAGTTTTATAACTGAGATCCTAAGAAAGATGCAAAAAGATCCCGAGAAATTGCGTCGAGATACGGAATCCCTGGTGCATGGATTTCCAAAAGTCAGCGGACGTGGGCGAAAAATGGACGAAATCTACGTCTCCCCAGAAGTCGATATGATCTTGAATCAAAGTGAACAATTAGCCAAGCGGATGAAAGATGATTTCGTTTCAGTTGAGCATCTTTTCCTGGCCATTTTGCAAAAACCCGGAACAGTTCTGGGGAACCTATTGCGCAAACACCAGATCGAAGAAAGTGAATTTTTAAAAGCCTTGGCGTCTGTTAGAGGAAATATTCGGGTGACTTCAGATACCCCTGAAGCAACGTATGATGTCCTCAAAAAATACGGAAGTGACTTAGTCGAGCAAGCGAAAAACAAAAAACTGGATCCTATTATCGGTCGTGATGAAGAAATCCGAAATGTGATTCGAATCCTTTCGCGAAAAACCAAAAACAATCCTGTATTGATCGGGGAGCCTGGTGTTGGTAAAACTGCAATTGCCGAAGGCTTAGCACAGAGAATCGTCCGTGGAGATGTCCCTAATCATTTAAAAGAGAAAACCATTTTTTCTCTTGATCTAGGTGCACTCATTGCAGGAGCGAAATACCGAGGTGAGTTTGAAGAGCGTTTAAAAGCCGTTTTGCAAGAAATCAAGCAAAGTGAAGGGCAAGTTATTCTCTTTATTGATGAACTGCATACCATTGTCGGTGCCGGAAAAAGCGAAGGGGCTATGGATGCCGGAAATCTTCTCAAACCGATGTTGGCTCGTGGTGAGCTCCATTGTATTGGAGCAACCACGCTTCATGAATATCGACAATACATAGAAAAAGATGCTGCTCTGGAACGTCGTTTCCAACCGGTCATGGTTCTTGAACCCACTGTCGAGGATACGATTGCCATCTTACGCGGTTTAAAAGAGCGGTATGAAGTCCATCATGGAGTTAAGATCGAAGATCCTGCCATTATTGCAGCTGCTACTTTATCGAATCGTTATATCACAGATCGTTTCTTACCGGACAAAGCGATCGATCTCATCGATGAAGCATGTGCGATGATCCGAATCGAAATTGACTCCATGCCTACTGAATTAGATGTCATACAAAGAAAGATCATCCAACTTGAAATCGAAG
>CAZAFY010000076.1:0-7145 GCA_964484445.1 uncultured Eubacteriales bacterium | reverse complement strand
TCTGATCATCCGCGAAGACCTGCAGCAACGACTGGCAGATTCCATTGAGATGTCCTTAAACCTAGCTAACGGGTTGGTTGTCATTCAAATCATCGATGGAGACGAGTGGACCTTTTCTCGAAACTTCGCTTGTGCACACTGCGGTTTTTCGTTCGACGAGATCCAACCACGCATCTTCTCTTTTAACAACCCATATGGTGCCTGTCCTACCTGCAGTGGTTTAGGCGTCAAGCGTGAATTCGACCCCGATTTGATCATTCCCGATAAAAGCTTATCGATCGAAGATGGCGGTATTGAAATCTGGTCCAGCAAAAATGCAAATTATTATCCCCAGCTGTTAGCCGCCGTTGGTAAACATTATGGTTTCTCTACCCAAGAGCCCTTATCGCAATTGAGTGATGAGAACATCAACGTTCTTCTTCACGGTTCGGGGAGAGAAAAAATTAGGGTCAATTACAACACCGTTGAAGGCAGAAAAACCACCTTTGACACGACCTTCGGTGGCGCAATCCCTTGGTTGAGCAAACGCTTGCGCGAGACCGATTCCGAATCTCAGAGAGAAGAAATCGAACGATATATGAGCAGCAGTCCCTGCCCGGATTGCGGTGGCAAACGCCTACGCAGAGAAGTCCTTTCGATTTTATTCGGAGGATTGAACATTGCCGAGGTCACTGCTCTATCGGTTGAGGAATCTCTTCGCTTTTTTGAAGAGGTTCGGTCCACTTTGAGCACACGTGACATAATGATCGCTGACCGTATTCTCAAAGAAATCATGGAACGGTTGGGTTTCTTAGCTAATGTAGGCTTAAACTATCTGAATTTGAGTCGCCCCTCCGGTACGCTTTCGGGCGGTGAATCCCAACGGATTCGCTTAGCTACCCAGATCGGATCGGGTTTAGTAGGCGTATTATACATCCTTGACGAACCCAGCATCGGCTTGCATCAGAGAGATAACGCAAAATTGCTTCGGACTTTATTACGCTTAAGGGATTTGGGAAACACTTTGATCGTCGTAGAGCACGATGAAGAGACCATTCTCAGCGCAGACCATATCTTGGATATCGGTCCCGGTCCAGGCGCTCATGGCGGAGAGATTGTCGCCCAAGGTACCGTGGCAGAAATCTGTAACAACCCCGACAGCATCACCGGCCAGTACCTCAGTCACCGCAAAATGATCCCTTTGCCGGTAGAACGGCGTCCCATTCCGGAACGTTGGTTGACGGTCAAAGGAGCTCGTGCCAATAACTTAAAGAATATTGACGTTGCTTTCCCCCTTGGTGTTTTCACCTGTGTCACCGGCGTATCGGGTTCAGGAAAATCGTCATTAGTCAATGAAATCATCAAGAAAAAGCTACTTCATCTACTCAATAGAGCCAAGACACGCGCCGGAGATCATGACGACATCACCGGTGTAGAAGAATTGGACAAAATCATCGATATCGATCAATCTCCCATTGGTCGCACCCCGCGTTCGAATCCTGCTACTTATACCGGTGTTTTCAACGATGTCCGCGAGTTATTTGCTTCCACCAATGAGGCCAAAGTACGTGGTTATAAAGCCGGCCGCTTCAGCTTCAATGTACGCGGAGGCCGCTGTGAAGCGTGCAAGGGAGATGGCATCATCAAAATCGAAATGCATTTCCTGCCCGATATTTTTGTTCCCTGTGAAGTTTGCAAGGGAAAACGCTACAGTCGCGAAACCTTGGATGTGCATTACAAAGGGAAAAATATAGCTGAAGTCCTAGATATGACAATAGAAGAAGCTCTTGATTATTTTCAGAATCAACCCAAGATCGCCCGCAAGATTCAAACCCTCTTCGATGTTGGATTAGGTTATATCCGTTTGGGACAACCGGCCCCCACCCTCTCCGGCGGCGAGGCCCAGCGAGTGAAACTGGCCACTGAACTTTCCCGACGCGCCACCGGACGCACGTTATATGTTTTGGACGAACCTACTACCGGATTGCACACGGCAGACATTCATCGCCTCTTAGAGGTTCTACATCGGCTCGTAGAAAACGGAGATACCGTTGTTGTGATCGAACACAATCTTGATGTGATCAAAACCGCCGACTATATCATAGACATGGGCCCCGAAGGAGGCGCCAATGGTGGTGAGGTCATCGCTTTTGGAACGCCGGATCAGGTGGCACAAGTAGAGCGTTCTTATACCGGACAATATCTGAAGCGTTTGCTGGCCGGGGAACCTTTACTGCCCGTCACCACTACGATGGATCAACGATAAGGATGTGTTAACCTATGGCTATGAAAGCCAGCATTGAATTCTTAAGTTCTCACTTTGGCATTCGTCCGCCGGCCAGCCAAGCAGAAGAAAACGCCACAACCTATATGGAGCAGCGTTTTTCTGAGCACGGCTTAGAGACCGGTGTTGCTCTCTTTCCTGCGATGCGCAATTATGCATGGTATTATGTGATTGGTTATCTCTTCTATATTATAGCCGTGATGCTATTCCCTTCGCAGCCTTTTTTGGCGTTATTCGTCACCTTCTTAGGCATGGTGCTTTTTCGGATCGATATCTATCTGTGGCCGAAACTCAGCGCTTTGTTTTCAGGCAAGCACGAAAGTCGCTTTGTTGTGGGACGCAAACGAGCCTATGACGAAAGTCGCCATATCTTCATCATCTCCACCTCTCTTGACAGTCGCAAAGGCTATGCCATGGGCGGTTACTTGCGCAGTTCAATCTTACGCTTAGAATTCTTCAGTGGGTTTTTACGCACATTGCAGTTATTTGCACTACTGGCTGGCGTGATTTTAAGCTTCTTTTCCATGACTTTCTGGGTGCGAATCTGCTGGATGATCACTTGGCCCGGCTCGATTTTGTTTTTATTGCTCTTCTCCTTGGAGCTGCGCCGTTGGATCAATGGTTCGTGGTTGACGACCGTCAATGATAACGATTCCAGCTTAGCAGTCTTGTTAGGCGTTGCCGACCGCTTACGTGAAAAACCCTTTCAACATTGCGACGTGGTTTTAGCCGCCCTGGGAGCAGATCGCGATGCTCATTTGGGAATGCATCATCTGTTGACTTCATTAGAACCGGAATGGCGAAGTGCCACCGATATCATCAATTTGGAAGCCGTCGGCGGAGGACGCTTGCGTTTTCTCAGTCGCGAAGGATTATCGCGTCCGATCCCTGCAACCGAAGAACTCTTGGATTTAGGTCAATTGATCGCTCAAAGTTTAAACATGGAATTGCAGGCAACCGATCGACATACCCGCCGCACCTCAGGAGCGGTCGCACGCAGCAAAGGGTATCGTTCACTGACCCTAATGGGAATGGATCGTGATGGTCTTCCTTGCCATTTTAACGAAGTTCGCAAACGCAGCGACAAACTCGCGCTGATCCAGGAAGAACAATTGGAGAACGTCGTTACTACCCTCTTACACATGATTCAAATGATAGACCACCAAGTTTAAACCACAGAAACACGCTCAAAGGAGGTGAGGGACTTGGAATTGCGAGAAGAGATCAGAGAAGCGCTTCGGCTTTTACCGGATAAACCAGGTGTTTATTTAATGCATAACGAATTAGATACCGTTATTTACGTTGGAAAGGCGATCAGCCTAAAAAGCCGGGTGCGTTCTTATTTTCAGAAGAATGCGACCCATACAAAAAAGATCCGGCGTATGGTTCGCGAAGTAGCTTACTTCGAAACCATCAGTACCGCCAATGAAATGGAAGCCCTCATCCTCGAATGTAATCTGATCAAACAATATCGCCCCTATTACAACTCCATGCTCAAAGATGACAAGGGTTTCCCTTATTTGAAAGTGGATTTGACGGTGCCTTTCCCGGTTGTGACCATTGAGCGCCAGCTGAAACAAGATGGCTCTCGCTACTTTGGTCCCTACATCGGCAATATAGCAAACAACACCCTGCAGGTTATCCGCCGGGTGTTTCCTATACGGACTTGCAAACGCGATATTCGCGGTAATGACGGTTCTCCTTGCCTAGAATATCATATCAAACGCTGCCCCGGACCTTGTGTGGGTGCCATCAGCCAAGAGGAATATGCCAAAACCGTTCAGGACATTCTACTGTTCTTGGAAGGGAAACATGATGAGTTGACCAACAACTTACAAGCAAAAATGGAAGAGGCAGCTGAAAACCTCGAGTTTGAAAAAGCCAGCCAACTGAGAGATCAGTGGCAGGCCGTCTCCCGACTTCAAGACAAGCAGCGCGTTTCCGGCACAAAATTGGGCAACCGCGACGTCATCGCCATGGCGCAAGGCTTTAACTCGATTCAAATTCAAATTTTCTTTATGCGCGGGGGCAGAGTGATTGGCAGAGATACCTATAGTTTAGAGGAAGAAGATGATCAAAGCCGCGGCGAGATCCTCTCAAACTTTATACGTCAGTACTACAGCCAGGTTTTGATCGTCCCCCCTGAGATCCTGATCCAAGAGCAATTAGAAGATGCCCCGTTATTGGAAGAATGGCTAAGCCAACGTAGTGGTCACAAGGTAGAACTGAAAACCCCTCAACGAGGTGAAAAGCGTGATCTGATCGAACTAGTGGCCAACAACGCCTTACAATCCTTGGGTCGAAGTCACACACGACGCCTCAACAACAAAGAAGAGGCGCAATTAGCACTTCAAGAGTTAAAACAAGCTTTAGGGATGTCTTCCATGCCGGTCCGTATGGAAGCTTTCGATATTTCAAATACCCAAGGCACCTTGAGTGTCGCCTCTATGGTCGTCTTTCAAATGGGAATTCCCGACAAAAACTCGTATCGACGCTTTAAAATCAAAACAGTTGAGGGTGCCAATGATTTTGCCAGCATGGCAGAAGTGTTACGTCGCCGTTTTCAGCGCGCCCTCGAACAACATTCGAAATTTTCTGTATTACCAGACTTAGTTTTGATTGACGGTGGAAAAGGACAATTAGGAGCCGCTCGAGAAATTATGAAAGAGTTGGGCTTCGGCCATATTCCTACCATTGGATTAGCCAAACAATTCGAATTAGTCTATATGGAGGATCGAGACGAACCCATTATTTTACCCCCTCGTAGCCGCCCTCTCTTCTTGTTGCAACGGATCCGTGACGAAGCGCATCGCTTTGCGATCACCTATCATCGCAACCTCAGAAGCAGTGCTGCTTTACGCTCACAATTAGAGCAAGTGCAGGGCATTGGTGTCTTGCGAACCAAAGCTTTACTAAAGACATTCTCCTCCTTAGAACGAATGAGTTTAGCAACCTTGGAAGAATTAGCCGACGTGCCGGGGATGAACGCACGTGCCGCTGAAGAAGTTTATCGTTTTCTCCACCAAAATCAGATCCAAGATCAACTCCGACTTAAAGTTGCCGAAGAACCGACCCCCTACCAAACCAAACCCGACGGGAGGTGAGATGTTTGAAACAAGAATGGCTGGAAAAGAACATGTTCCTTCGGGGCATGACTCAACTTCCCAATTTGCTCTTGGATTATTATCGGGAATTATCGATGAATGATACCGAACTGACGGCAATTCTGCATTTGCTGCGCTATCAACAAAAGAGCAGCGAAAGCAAAGCCGCCGCTTTGAGCGATTATCTCATGGAATGTATGGGTCTTTCCCGCGGCGAAGTCAATCCCCTGATTTTTAATATGCTCAGCAAGGGATACTTTCAGACATCTACCGCAGATATGGGCAAAACCCATCCCAATGAGGTCTCTCTGCTTCCACTATATGAAAAATTGACTCAATTATTCAGCAGAGATTTGCTCTCTCCTCAAGAGAAAACCGAACGAGAGCAGAAAATTTCAAAACACGGCGAACTGGTCGCAGCCTTCGAACAGGTTTTTCGAAAACTGACCTCGTTTGATTATGAGAAAATCAAAGAATGGTTAGAAAATGACGGCTGGCCCCCCGAAATCATCTTGGAAGCCCTTCGCCAAGCCGCCTTGCAACGCAAATTATCGTTTGCATACATCGATCGGATCTTACTCAATTGGCAAATCAATCAGTGGGATACTTTAGAGAAAGTCAAAGCCGCTGATGATGCTTTCCAACGCCGTGCCGCTCTACGGACCCAGGCTAATCAGCAATTCATCCCGGAACCCTCTTCCCAAGATAAGCCAAAACCCGATTCAAAAAAACCCGGCAGCAAAACCGCCGTAGGAAAGGCAGGGAAAAAGAAACGCTATGAAGATATCGTCGAATAATGCTACCGTCCGAGACATTCAACATCGCCTAAAAGTGGAGCAGGTCCACAGCAAGTACCCTCGTCTCAAGCAAATCGAAGATGAAATGTATCAGATTCTTACCCGCCTGACTCGGGGTCTGATCGGTTATCCCGATCGCAAATCACAACAACAATTGACCGCGACTTTGGAGGAACTTCGGCATCAGCGTAGTCTGTTTTTGGAACAGCACGGTTTACCGGAGAATTATAACGTCCCTCAATCGCGCTGCCCGATTTGCCATGACATGGAAGTGATCGAAGGCCCCGAGGGCTGGGAACTCTGTTCCTGCGTGCGTAAACGCCAACAGGAATATCGTTTCGCCGGTGCCAAGATCCCGCCAAAAATGCGCGAACAGACTTTGGAGAATTTCTCCCTTTCCTACTACAGTGCGACGGAAATGGTCGACGAGCGGGACAGTCAGTACCGAAAAGCCGAAAAAGCCCTCAAAGGAGCCGAGGAATTCACCGAAAGCATCTTGCAAGGTCGTCCTACCAAAGGCCTCTACTTCTTTGGTGGTGCCGGAGTTGGTAAGACCCACTTGGTTTCCGGAATCGCCAATCGCCTAATGACCTCTGAAATTACTCCCCTCTACCTAATGGTGGCCGACTTACTCGATGAAATCCGCAAAGGTTATGAAACCACCGAAGTCGACACCTCCGCTGTAGCCCTCATGGAACAAGCCAAAGAAACCCCGGTTTTGATTTTGGATGATATCGGAGCGGAGCGGGCAACCGAATGGTCCATTGAAAAACTTTTCCAAATCATCAATCATCGTTACCTGAATCAATTACCAATGGTGATGACTTCCAATTATGATCTTGATGATTTAGCCTACCACATGGGAACCGGAGCCACAGGGACCCGAATCTGCTCTCGAATCATAGAAATGTGTCGAATCTTCCGTTTAGATGCCGATGATATTCGCCGACAAAAGCGGCGTGAGAGTTGACAAATTCAAAA
>CAZAFY010000075.1:0-7170 GCA_964484445.1 uncultured Eubacteriales bacterium | reverse complement strand
GCTGGATTTTTGAAATTATAGATCTTCAATGAGATTTCCGGAATTGATTCATACCCCTCGAGCAACATATCGGTGTAAATACTGAGTAAATAATCTCCGTTGGGACCATAGACTATGGCGGTATCGTGGATATTACCCTCATAAAAGCCTACCTTGTGGGCTGTGATTCCGGCGGGTAACAATTCGGCAATCAAAATTGGATAAAGCGAGTTCTTGAGGTTATAGCGCAAGACATCGTAATGATCTCCTTCACTATAGTACAACAATTTCATGATTTTAGCTGCATCTGCAGCACTGGTCTCTAAATCTAGCCGATTCGTTTCATGACCAATCACATCTTCGTAAAACGAATAAACTTCTTCGGTTCCCAAATACCGCCACAACATCCGGAAAGCAATGTTATCGGAATTCACCGATGCATACTGAGCAAGCGTTCTTAAGCTGAAGGCAAGCCCAGGTTTTGTTAAATCAAAATATTTGATTGCTCCGGTGCCAAAGGTAAAATCCTGTGGTAGGTAGGGAATCATCTCGTCTAAATCAGCGGTTCCTTTGCTGACTCGGTCCATCAACGGCATCAGCACCATCATCTTACCCGTACTGGCTGTGAGGTATTGAATGTTTGGCCGAACGGCAACAACTTCTCCGGTGGTCAAATCTTCATAATAGAAGCCTACTTTATCCCAATCATCTTTGAAGTGTTCTTTGACCATTTGGTAAATCTGAATGTTTGCTTCGGTGGGAGTTACGAAAACCTCATAACCAGGCATATCGTTTATGAACGGATTGATCACGGTCACGATGCTGGTTTTTTCGGTTCGATTTCCGGCTGCATCCTCAACCCAATATAAGATTTCATAATCATCCGGTTGATCTGTAAAGACTTCTCCTTGCCATTGCACCTTTTGAATCAGATCCCCGCCGGTTTCATCGGTAGCAGTCACCCCTTCCAAGGGATCCCATTGCTGTTGAAAATCGAGAGTTTGATCCGAAACATTCAATTGAGGGGCAAGTTCGTCTGGGGGAATCACGATTTGTTCAAGAACTCCCATTTTGGACGCCGCAAACCAAAGAATCAAAAACACTACTGGAATCCAAAGCATCCAGTGCATTTTGGGTAATCTCATAAGTTCCACCTTCTTTACCTCTATATCTATAGTTGTAGTATAACAAACTTGGGCTAAAAGGGAAAGCCTAATTACACAAAAACCGCCCGAAGGCGGTATTTTGTCTATTGCTAATCGGCTAGCAAGAAGGTTATGACCTTTGTATGGGTTGCCGTAGCTGCGGTTGTAGAACGATCTGCAAATTGTAGGGTTACCGTTAAGGTCATCTCGGTATCCCCATTGGTGACCATAGCAGCATAGAGCCCGCTTCGATCCACTTGGAAATTGTTGATTCCGTAGGTTACATAGGAGTTATAGGTTGCTTTGTTGGTCTGTAGTTTGATCTGCGGTGCATCATTATGATCATAGGCATTGTAAGAAACTCCGCCTATGGCATACTGATCCATGACTAAACCATCATAGGTGAAATCATAGGCAGTATCTGTAGAAGAAAGTGCGCTTTGACTCGGTAAATCATTAAAGTTTCCTACTGAAGTGATCACGCGTTTAAAGGAAGTAAAGGATTTGCTCCAGGTTACCTCGTCATCCTCAAACCATGAGTCGACGGAAATAGTGCCACCATCAACTAAATTGCTCATGAATGTTGGGGGACGGCCCCAATCAAGGATAAAGGTATAGGGTTTAACATACTCACAATGCCAGCCCGGTGCTGATCCGCCTTTACTATAATAGATTGTCAAACTCGACATCATCCAAGGATCTGCGTTGACCCCAGACACAGCATATTCTCTGGTATCGTTTCTTTCAAAATCATTTTCGTCGCTGTCAAAATGGGTCTTGGAGCTCGACAAACCATGCACATAGTAGATTTGACCGTAAATACTGGAATCGGTTCCAGCATTTGAGATATCGCTCGTCTTAATTTGCATGACTTGGTAATACCCCATAGCATTCGCTACAATACCAACGACACTGAGCGCTTGCTCGGTTCTAACTGATTCCGTAGCTAAATAGTCTTCACCCGGTAACACGCGCACAAAGGCGTAATACTGGCCTGCTGCCAGATTCATGAAAGCTCTTGAGGTTTGCCAACTGTAGATTGGTGGATTCGCAGAAGTAGATACAGCGTATTCTACGATTCCATCTCCCGGATAAGATCCTTGCGGTAGTTCATATACCAGCAGGTTGGCCTTCAAGGTGGTTCCTGTAGGAATTGTGTTGATGCTACGTGCGATCTTGTGGATGGTAATCACCGAGGTATAGGTTTTTTCGAAAGACTGATACACAGCATCTTCGGGTCTGGTGATCTTCACATCATAGAGTCCGGCATGGACGGCTTCGCTACTCCATTCTGAATCAAGATTTTGGCGTTTATACAAAACCGTAAATTCGTCGGGTGTGAAAGCATGATCTCCTGTGTTATAAATCAAGGTATAGGTCGTGCCATCGTAATCGCGATTCTGATTTGCATCAATTTGTATATCAGTATCGGCAATTAAGGTTTTGGGAATCCATTGTGCATAAATACTCTGAGCTTGAGGTGTTAACCACAAGGTTTCTGCTGTAACAAGATTTCCCCCAAACCTAGCGGTATACCAACCGGTAAAGTTGTAGTCTGCACGTGTTGGTGTTGCTAAGAAGCCGTAGGACTGTCCATATGTCACCAATTTGCTGCCCGACGCATCTGCCCAGGGTCTGCCCTCGGTCACGTCTAAGGTCAAGGTATAGCTGTTAGGCGCCCATTGGGCAAACAGGGTTTGATCGTCTTCCGACATTACAGTGTTAAAATCGAAGAGTGTGTTCAAAGTAGCATCGCTGTACCAAGCAGTGAAGGTATATCCGGCTTTCACTGGATCAGCGGGTTTAAAAATCACAGATCCGGCAGCGTGGACTTCGGTTGCTACATCGCTCCCTCCGTTGGAGTTGTAGGTAATCGTGCTATAAACAATCGGAACATCGGTGCTCTCACAGGCAATGGTATAGGTGGTCGAAGTATAAATCGGGGCAAAGCTTGGACTTAACCCTAAGAGAATAGCATTCTTACTGGGTAACACCCCTTCAAAGCTACTTGCTGAGGGCACATCGCCTTTACGAAGGGTCACATTTACTGGGTCTGCGTCAATTCCTTCAAAGCGGAATGTGGCAGTTATGGAGGCATCGGTATACTTGGCAGTATAGGTTGCGCCACTGAGTAACTCTGAGGCAAAGCCTTTGTCAATGGGTTGCGTAATATTGCGATCTATAACTGTCCCAACATTGTCTTTGGCTTCGGTCTTCAAGTATTCCGTGAAAACCTTATTCGTTCGGTCTATTGTACCACTGTTTTCAAGACCGGGGAATGTGAAGGACTCTCCATAGGCAGCAGTGCTTTGTATACTCTGCTTACTACCGTTGGTGTTTTCCACGCCTTGAAGGGTAAGGGTAAACTGACGTGGTGTTACCTCGAAGTAGTAGACAGTATCTTTGAGAATGGTCAGTTCCTCAGTATCTTGGCTTCCATAACCGCTGATGGCACTGTATTTTAGATTATTGCCTGCCGCATCAAGAAAGCGTTCAACATCTAGGAGTTCTTTCACTTCATCTGTAGTTGGCAAGCTGAAAGCAGCGTTTTTGACGACACGTTGGCTCCAAATCGTGGTGTAGCCATCGTTCTGGTTGCCTACTTTGACACTCGCCGTAAAACGTTGGTTCAATTCACTTAAAGCTAGATTCGTCCAGACCAGAGGAATTTTCACTGTAAGATCATAGAGACTGAAGGCTAACTTATCGGTCTTCCAAGTCAGGGTCAAATCACATTCCATGTATTGAACACCTTCAGGTACCGTCACCGTAATCAGTCCGGTTTGCTCGTCTAACTCGAAATAACGATTAGATAAGGTATAATGGAACTTGCTATTGGCATAAATCTCTTGTTCCATAACCCCTTCGCACAAATCAATGTACTGCATCAATCGGAAACTTTCAGGCAAGGTCATGGTAATACCATTGGTCCGATTCGCATCCTCGTCTAGAAGCTGAACGATTTCTCCCACAGCCATTTCATAAGCGAAGTCATAGACGTTGTTTCGGGTACCTGCCGTCAACAATGGCCATTCTTTATCGAGTAAGGTGGGTTCATATGCGAAGAGACCATCTAATACTTGGGCTTTGAAAGTCATCTCAAGGTATAAACCAAATTCCAAATACAGAGCACCCATCATGCGTTCTTCTTTGTTCCATGTTGCTGTATTGGCTGGACGAAGCTTTTGATACTCGTAGATAAAGTAGCCCCACATCTTAACGTAGGGACCAAATTCGGCGGTAACACCAATACTACCAATTTTGGTGGATATAATACCCGCAGCAATTTCGAGTTCTATGCCCATCTTTAGACCCAATTCGCCCATGACATAGAATTGGAAGGCAAACCGCTCGTCGAGTAAATCCATCTCCGAACTACCACTCGTTTTCGAAATGATATCGAACCAGAAGGTGTAGCGTTTGCCAATTACATATTCCATATTAGCACCTAAGGCTAAATTCAGGTTCCCCTTGACGACAAAATTAGCCCCAATACCAATGGCAAAGATATAAATAGTAATATCAGTCTGGAAAATCTCCTGGTTGAAAAGCTGTATCCAATCGCTTTCGTTGGTCAGCATTTCTGCATATCTGTCCATGAGATTTTGCACTCCGGCGTCTAATTCGGTTTTGCTGGTCAAATTGAGCATACCCATTAACTCTTCGGTCACGTTCAATTCGCCTAAATCTCCTAGCAAGTTTTCGTATTCTGACGGGTTCGTCAAATCGGCAGGAACCCCATTCCAGAGCGCTTGCAAATCTTGCTGGTAGCCTTGAATCTTATCGTAAGCCCCTTTGGCTTGTTCGATTTTATTCTTAACATCTTCAATTTGTTCAAAAATCTGCTCGAATTCTCCGCCTTTAATTCCCTTTAACTTATCCCAAAGTGAACTTTTTTCCTTCTCTACCGTGTACATCTTTACATCAATTGATATACCGGCATAGTTCTTCAAATCTATGGCGGTCCTAAAAGAAAGTTCGTTGAATTTTGGAAAAATGATGATCCAGGTAATATCGGCACGTGCACCTACTGTAACATCAATGGCGATTTCTTCAACAAAGGTGGCCGATAAATCAATCTTGAGCTCACCCTCATCTCCAACATCGACACTAAATTCGGCTTGGATACCTAAGGCCAATCGAATACCATCGGTGAAATACTTGGAACTGCTGTCCAATTCTACTGTGATCTCCACGTCATCGGACAGTTGTAATGAACCCCCGATTCCCAACAAGGAAAGTGTTTCTTCATCCAAGGGTTCTCCGTTCTTTTGAGTTGCGGAAAAATCTTCGATTCCCGACAAATTCTTGAACCCATCGGTCTGGGTTGCCATGAGCGCTAAATATTCTGCGGCATCTTCAGCAAAACCACTCTCTGCAACCTGTTGTTCAATTTGCTCGGTCATAGCTAAGATGTCAACATTATCAAGCAAATCATCGCCCTTTTGACTCTGTTGTAAGTAGGTGTCCATGGCGCTTTCAATCTCTTCGCGCGTGGTCTGCTTGTAAGAAAGGTTGTTTCCCTCCACAGCCGTTACTACACCGTAATAGACTGGTGATTCCGCGGTTAAGTCACTCATTACCCCTTGATAAAACACCAGAAAATCGCCAACCTCTGCTGTAGCGCTTTTAGATAAACCCATGAAGACTCGCGCGACTTTATCCATCGTGCTACTGTCAATACTTCCTGTGTTCTCCGTCGGTAATTCTGTTACAGAGAAGGGTAAAGTATCGGGCATAAAAACAACTTTTTCAACGTCGGTTTCATCAAGACTAGTAAAGGTAATCGTATTCCCTTGGATTGCCGTAATTTCGATATAGGCCGCAGCATCATCAGAATAGTTATTCTGGGCATAATCTCTTTCTCTCGGATCAACCGTTTGGTAAATACACAACACCTGCCCGACCTGAAGGTGTGCTGCAGTGGCATAATCAAAACTTCCGGAAATTTTATTTCCTGTATCACTATTCATTAGACCTGCAGACAAAACAGGAACGGCATCTTGTGAGCCAATCCGATAACTCATGTCTTCGGTATCTTGTATGAAAACCATATCATCATTCAGGAGAAGATTATCCACCTGAGTTTTGGCTATGGTGAAGGAGGCAACCCGAATAGAATCCGGTTTACCAAGGAAATAGTATCCGTCAGCTAAACTCAACTGGTAGGAAGATCCTTCATTAAAGCCGTTCTGAGCTTTAACGAGATAAGTTCCGTTTTCCTGATCAATAATCTCTAAATCCACCGGTTCAGTACCATCCATAACGGTAAGAACGATTCCCAAGCTTGGTGAAACACTGGCTGTTTCTCGCATTTCAACTTGGAAGGATAAATTTGGGTTCTGATCTATTTGAGCAAATGATGCCAAGGTCACTACTTCTTTAACCATGGGTTCATATTTGGCATAAACGGTCCTATGATTCATAACCGGGTCTTCCGAATAAAAAGGAGTCGTAAACCCCGTATCGGTAAACCAACCGGCAAAAATCGCATTCGCCTTGGCTGTTTTATCTTGACCGGGAACTCGGCCTAAGGGATAACCCTCATATGTAGCAAAACGTTCGATGATGCGTAAGCCATCGACGAAGGTCACGACATAAACGATATCCTCATCTTCCTCCAGTTTCGGTTTTTCGTCTTCTTTTTTGGGTTCTTCCGGTTTAGGCTCCTCAGGAATAGGTTCAGCCGGCTTAAGACCACTTTCTACAAACCATCTTTCTACAGACTGGTCGGTCTGAGCGCTGAGCGTGGCCGCTTCGGCACGATTCGCTTGTTGTTGGGGATTTATTCGTCCGTTTTCATCCCCTTGCAACATTCCCGACTGCCAAAGTTTTTGAACAGCGTCTTTGGCGTACTCTTCAACGGTATCCCAATCGGAAGGTAAGCCTTCTTTCTGTGGTTCGGGTAAGGGAATGCCCAGCGCTTCAAAGAAACGCACGGTCATAACAGCCATTTGCTCGCGGCTGATCAACCCTTCGGGGTCAAATAGGTCATTTCCAATTCCTGTAGTGATCCCCAATTTGGTTGCCCATTGCACATAAGGGG
>CAZAFY010000074.1:0-7201 GCA_964484445.1 uncultured Eubacteriales bacterium | reverse complement strand
CCGTTATACCTGGTTATGAACATAATGCTTGTTGTCGTACTTTTTATCGGTATGGAAGGAGATTACGGAGGTCAGTCCTGGATACCAATGGGACCGATCAGTCTTCAACCGGTAGAATTGGCGAAAATCATTTTGATTCTTAATTTGGCTGGCTTCATCCAAAACGAAAAGCGGTGTAACTCGGTTTTGTGTTTGTTTTGGTTATTGCTGATTATGGGTATCCCATTGGGACTCGTGATGTTACAACCCGATTTGGGATCGGGATTGGTTTTTTTAGCCATATGGTTTGGAATCGTCTTCATTTCCGGTGTGCACATGAAATATCTGTTCGGGTTAATGGCTGCAGGATTAGCGGTCTTTCCGCTTTTGTGGCGTAAGCTTGAAGAATACCAGAAAATCCGGATCTTGATTTTTACAAATTTGGAGTATTACAAAACCAACTCAGATTTTGCCAAATATACCTGGCAATTGATCCAGTCGATCATTGCTATAGGCTCGGGGCGCTTTTGGGGAAGAGGTTATTTGCAGGGAACACAGACTCAATTAGAGTTTGTTCCCGAAAAGCATTCCGACATGATTTTTTCGGCATTGGCAGAGGAATTTGGCTTTATCGGCTCCGGGCTTCTAATTCTCTTGTATCTTTTTCTGATTTATCGAATTTTCCGG
Source organism: uncultured Eubacteriales bacterium (assembly GCA_964484445.1). Lineage (GTDB taxonomy): Bacteria > Bacillota > JAAYKD01 > JAAYKD01 > JAAYKD01 > CALCNS01. The sequence goes on along the minus strand of CAZAFY010000074.1, from coordinate 6,535 downwards.
GTCGGTCAACAATCGAACGACGGATTTGCTCGTCTCATCTGTACCGGTGTGGGAAGCATGTTGCTGTTTCATCTTCTTGTCAATGTGGGTATGACATTGGGTGTCATGCCTGTAACCGGAATTCCATGGCCATTAATGAGTTACGCCAGTTCGAATTTAATGGCGGTGTTGTGGGGCTTGGGGATCGTTAATTCCATTGCGTTGCGTAGCAATAAGACCCTTTTTGGCAATTGATATGGAAACTACACAAATCTTTCGATAAAAGCCAAAAAGCTTTATATGATTGCATATGGTAACCCATAGAAAAATCAGGTATAATCCGTACATTGTATCTAAATGAAACGGAGACGATAGTATGGATAACAATTGGCAAAGAAATCTTTATATCCTATGGATCGGCGTTTTCATTGCAGGAGCCAGCTTTTCGCTGGTTTCTCCTTTTCTTCCCTTACTTCTTAATGAGGTTGGTCAAGAAAGCAATGTTGAATTTTGGTCTGGTATGTTGTTTTCTGCTTCTTTTTTAGCGAGCTCCTTAATGTCTCCTATATGGGGTTCTTTGGCAGATCGATATGGAAAAAAGCCAATGATCATCCGTTCCGGAATCGGTATTGCTTCAACCTACATTCTTATGTTTTATGCAACGCAGCCTTGGCATTTGTTGGCGGCGAGGTTTTTGAATGGAGTGTTGTCCGGGTTTATTCCGTCAGCAATTTCCTTAGTGGCTTCCAACACCCCCGATAACCGAATCGGGCGATCCTTAGGGATTTTATCGACCGGCAGCTCTGCCGGAAGTGTCATAGGACCGATGTTGGGAGGGTTAATGGCGGCTCAGTTTGGCATGAGAATGACGTTGCTGATATCTGGCGGCATCTTACTTTCAGCAACGTTAGTGGTCATCTTTGGTGTTCATGAAAAGGTAACTCGTTCCGAGAGTAAACGTCCGAGCTTATTGCAAGATTTCCAAGAAGCGGGGCGCAATAAGAGTCTGATGTCTATGCTTTTGGTACAAACCTTAATTGCATTATCGTTAATGATCATTCAACCGATCCTGACACTTTATATCAAGGAAATGGGAGTTGGCGAAAATTTAGTCGCTTATACAGGCATAATTTTTAGTTTAGCCGGGGTAGCAACGGTCATTGCTGCACCGATTTGGGGAAGAATCGGCGAGAAGATTGGTTTTCAAAAGACTCTTTTGATTTCACTGATCGGGATTTCGATTATGAACTTCTTCCAGATGTTTGCTCAAAACGTGATTTGGTTTGGTGTTATGAGATTTAGCTATGGTTTGTTTATTGCCGGAGTCGCACCAGCTGCCAATGCGATCATCGCGGCTAGCGTACCCCAGACTTTCCGTGGTCGGGCATTTGGGATCTCTAACAGTTTCAACAATATTGGAAATGCATTGGGTCCGATTATTGGAGGAGCTATTGGAACGTGGTTCGGAATGAAATATGTGTTTGTATTTGCATCGGTAGCGGTTGCACTCACTGCTGTTTGGCTCAGAACAATTACCAAGAGAAAGAAGCTTGCAGTGTGAGACATAGGAAAGGAACATAAGGATGACAAAATCGTTGAAGATATTAGATGAGAAGAAGTTGGTATCGGTTAATAAACCCACAAGATATACGGGTCACGAAGTGAATCAAATCGTGAAGGATCCAAACACAGTAGAAGTCCGTATGGCATTTGCTTTTCCGGATGTATATGATATTGGAATGTCACATGTGGGTTCGAAAATTTTGTATCATGTGGTCAATCAATTGGATTGGGCTGCAATGGAACGAGTCTACGCCCCATGGCCTGATTATGAAGCCCTTTTGAGAAGAGAAGGTGCAGTACTGACAACATTGGAAAACCGTACTCCTTTGTCTGAATTCCCCATTGTTGGAATAACCTTACAATACGAATTAACCTATAGCAATATTTTGACTATTCTCGATTTGGGAAACATTCCCTTACTAGCCTCTGAACGCACAAATGACGACCCGATTGTGTTTGCAGGTGGGCCGGGTGCTTTCAACCCAGAGCCGATTGCGGATTTTTTGGATTTGGTGGTTTTAGGCGATGGAGAGGAAATCCTTCCTAAACTGCTGACAATTTACCGTACCCTAGCAAAAGAGAGCAATGGAAGAGCGGATCGCAAAGCATTTTTAGAAAGCGCAGCGGAATTAGAGGGCGTTTATGTTCCATCCTTCTATGAAGCTTCTTTTTCTGAGGATGGCACCTTTGTGGGGATTCAGCCACACAATACGAAAGCAGCAATGCCGGTTCGAAGGGCTATTATTAAAGACCTCGATCAGACAGCTTATCCGGACACGTTGATTTTGCCCTATGGCGATGTGATCCACGACCGAGCTATGATCGAATTATTCAGAGGTTGTACTGCCGGGTGCCGTTTCTGTCAGGCTGGGTGCATCTATCGTCCGGTTCGTGAACGAAGTTTATCAACGTTGATTAAACAAGCCGAAGTGCTTTTGCAAAGCACGGGTTACGATGAAATATCGTTGATTTCACTTTCAAGCATGGATTATTCGCAAATTGAAAGCTTGATTGAACATTTATTGCAGAAATATGGATGTCAAGGGATCGGTATAGCTCTGCCATCGCTACGAGTCGATAGCTTTTCGGTCGAAATTGCTGAGAAGGTTCAACAGGTACGAAAAAGCGGGCTTACCTTAGCACCGGAGGCCGGTAGTCAGCGCTTGCGTGATATCATCAATAAGAGAGTCACTGATCAACAGATCATGGAAGCGGTCAGTGGCGCTTTTGATGGGGGTTGGAGCGGTCTAAAACTCTATTTTATGCTTGGTTTACCGGGTGAAACCGATGAGGATCTAGTAGAGATCATTGCCTTAGCTGAACGGATTGCCAGAGTTTATCGACAAAAGAAAAGACGCGGTAGATTAAGAATCAGTGTAAGCGTCTCCACCTTTGTCCCCAAACCTCACACGCCCTTTCAATGGCTGGGACAGATTCCACCCGAGGAAATTCATAGAAAACAACGATTACTCCGTAATTTGGTTCGAGACCGAGCTATTGAACTCTCAACCCATGATGTTAATACAAGTTATTTGGAAGCCATCTTCAGTCGGGGCGATCGGAGACTATCTTCGGTCGTAAAACGGGCCTACGAACTGGGAGCTCGCTTTGATGGTTGGACTGAACATTTTCGCTTCAGTCTTTGGAAACAAGCGCTGGAAGAATGTCAAATTGATGATGCCAAATATGCAAATGAAGCCAAGTCGCTCGCTTCTGTTTTACCGTGGGATCATCTGGACAGTGGCGTCCGAAAAGAATGGCTGATTGATCAATGGAATCTTGCTGAAAAAGGGATTGAAACAGAAGATTGCCGATTTGGACCCTGTAGTCTTTGTGGTGTTTGCATGGATTATGATGTTCGTAACCTTCTGCAAAAGGAGGAACGGAAATGAGAATTCTATTAGAATTTACGAAAGGTCCTTCGCTCCGATGGATTTCACATTTGGATTTGATCAAAGTCTTTGAGAAAGCAATACGAAGAGCATCACTTCCTGTTGCCCTCAGTCAAGGATTCAATCCGCGCCCGAAAATGAGCATTGCTTTACCGTTACCGGTGGGAGTCAGTAGTGAAGGGGAATATATGGAATTAGAGTTAGCGGAGCAAATGGATCATCAGGAACTTTGTGATCGATTAAATCGGCAGTTGCCGACAGATATGAAAATCCAAAAGGCCTTTGACCTCTCCGATAATTCCCCTTCCGTTATGTCACAAGTAGAAACCTCGGATTATCTAGTTCATGTTCCTTTTGCTGATGAATGGAATGAAGAGGTTGCGAACGCCATTCAAAACCTGCTACTAAAGGCTGAAATCCAAATCCAATATCTCAGTAAAGAGGGAAGAATGAAGACTCTCGATATCAGACCCGGTATTCGATCTTGTGCCTGGCTCAAAGATCAAGCATTGATCTTTATGAAAATAGAAACGAGCTCGCGTCTGTTTATTCGACCGCAATTTATTTTACAAGCGATCACAGAGATACTACATAAGCCTCAGTGGAGTATAGAGGAAATTGACATTCATCGTGTCAAAATCAACTTAAATCCGAAGATACAAGTGTCCATGCAAGCGTAAAGCTACTGAAGGTTATAAAAAAAGAATTGACAAATAGTGAGTTCTTAAGTATAATATCTCGGTAGGCTTTGCGTCTCATCGCATACCGCTCGAAGCAGGCGCCTAAACTTTCTAAGGAAAGTGCCTGGCATGGCGAGTCTTGAAAAAAAGGAGGTGCAATGGCAAATGAATTATGCCATTATCGAAACCGGCAGCAAACAGTACAAAGTTCAAGTCGGTGATGTTATCTATGTGGAAAAGCTTCCCGTAGAAGTGGGAACCGATTATTGCTTTGATCATGTTTTGGCTCTCAGCCAAGAAGGTCAAATGGTTATCGGAAATCCCTTGGTTAACGGAGCAACTGTTTCAGCAAAAGTTGAAGAGCAGGGCAAGGAAAAGAAAATTTCCGGATTCCGTTACAAAGCAAAATCCAACTATCGTCGTCGCTATGGACATCGTCAACCCTTTACAAAATTGACGATTGTTTCTATTCAAGCTTAAGATGATCGAAGTAGTCTTTCAACGTGATAAGTACCGGTGGTGCTCTTTCCAAAGCAAAGGTCATAGCGGATATAAAGATTCCGGTGAAGATATTGTCTGTGCAGCAATCAGTGCAATTTTGCAGACTGCTCTTCTTGGAACCCAAGCTTTCGACAGAGAACTCTCGAATTACATCATTGAAGATGGTTTCCTGGAATGGAATCTTGCAGTCAATTCAGAAAACAAGGTTGATTTGCAGATTCAAAGCATTATAACCGCAGCAGCATTGGGTTGCTTGAATATTGCTGTTCAATATCCGGAGTTTATTTCAGTGAAAGTTACTGGGGTACTTGGTTGGAAAAATCGCAAAAAATACAAATTACAGGATTTGAATCAACTCATAGAGCTATTAAAATAAAACAGGAGGTGCGTACCATGTTTCTGATGAATTTGCAGCTTTTTGCTCATAAAAAAGGAATGGGCTCGTCTCGTAATGGACGTGATAGCCATTCTAAACGCCTAGGCGTCAAGCGATATGGCGGACAGTATGTCATTGCTGGGAACATTTTAGTTCGCCAACGAGGCACCAAATTCTATCCGGGTTTGAATGTGGGCATCGGTAAAGACGATACATTGTTTGCAACAGCGGAAGGCACGGTAGAATTTGTGACCCGTTTCGGGAACAAAAAATACATCAATGTTCATCCGTTGGAGGTTGTTGCTGACAGCAACAACGCCTAAGAATGAAAGAGGCTGTTCCTACTCGATGATTATATCATCACCGTTAGGGCAGTCTTTTCATTTCTATTTGGAGAAGTCTAGTAGGAGGAAATATGTTTGTAGATAGAGCAACGATAAAAGTTAAAGCCGGATCCGGAGGGAATGGTCGGGTTTCATTTCGGCGTGAAAAGTATGTACCGGAAGGCGGCCCCAATGGAGGCGACGGAGGTCGTGGTGGAAATGTCATAGCCAGAGTTGACTCCGGACTGCAAACATTAATTGACTTTCGATACCGCCGTATTTATAAAGCTGAGAACGGTGAGCATGGAGATATTAAGAATATGGCCGGTCGTGCAGGATCGGACTTGATTTTCAGAGTTCCTCCCGGAACGTTGATCATTGATACCAAGAGAAACGTACCGATTGCTGATCTAACAGAGCCCGGTCAAGAGGCGATATTAGCACGCGGAGGACGTGGTGGGCGCGGAAATGCCAGATTTGTTAGTGCAACTAATCGTTCTCCTGATGTAGCCGAGAAGGGTGAACCGGGAGATGAAACCGAACTCGCACTCGAATTAAAGATGCTTGCTTCCGTTGGATTAGTTGGTTATCCGAATGCTGGTAAATCAACGTTGCTTACTGCTCTGACGGCGGCCAGACCTAAAATTGCAGATTATCCCTTTACGACCTTATCTCCAAATCTTGGTGTGGTTCAAGTGGATGAAGGGAACGGTTTTGTTATGGCCGATATTCCTGGGTTGATTGAAGGAGCGCATTCTGGGGTTGGGTTAGGTCATGATTTTTTACGACATATTGAACGAACCAAGCTTTTAGTGCACCTGATTGACTTAGCCGCTGTGGACGGAAGAGATCCCATTTCGGATTATCAATCGATTTGCCAAGAATTGAAACTTTATAGCGAAGAGTTGGGTAATCGTGCCCAAATCATTGTTCTCAATAAAATCGACTTACCGGCCGCGAACGACAACGTGAAAGAGGTTGTTGCGTGGTTTCAACAAATGAATAAACCTTGTTTCTTGATTTCGGCATTAACACGAGAAGGTTTTGAACCACTGCTAAAAGAGATACTGCAACAGCTTTCAACGATTCCGGATTTACCGCCTCTCATTTTCACTCCGACCGCTGAGTTTATCTTTGACGATCAAAGAGAAATTGAAATCAAGCGAGTGAATCAAGACCACTGGATCGTTTTGAGTAAGCGATTAGAACGTCATGTTATCA
>CAZAFY010000073.1:0-7282 GCA_964484445.1 uncultured Eubacteriales bacterium | reverse complement strand
CTTTTGACCGAAAGAATCATTGATGAGTTTATTCCACAAGGAGATTTAAAAGGAATAGCCCTTTATGCCATTCTCGTCTTAGGGGTAGCGACAGCCCGTGCTCTGATTACGTTTTCACAACGCTATAACATAGAGTTCACAGCTCAAAAAGTTATTTACGATGTGCGAAATCGCTTGTATCAACATTTGCAAACCTTATCATTCAGCTTTTTCGATCAGAATCGAACCGGTGAATTGATGTCACGAATGACCTCCGATGTCTCCACTTTGCAGCGAGCCATGGGTATGGGTTTCATTAACCTATTTTCCAACGCGCTGACGATTCTTTACACCCTGATCATCTTGTTCAGTAAGAATGTTCAACTGACATTAATGTCGTTGCTTTTCATGCCGTTCTTGATTTGGGCGGTGGGTCAATTCTCGGTAAAGGTACGTCCAACATTCCGTATGGTTCGAGAACAAATGGGTGTATTTACAGCAGCCATGCAAGAAAGTATCACCGGGGTCCGTGTTGTCAAAGCCTTTGCCCAGGAAGATTACGAAGTTGAAAAGTTTCGTAAAGAGAATCGTGAATACTATGAGAAAAACATGGTCTCTGTCAGACTTGAAGCGTTTTACGGACCGTTGATGAGCTTCATTTCAACAATGGGTACGGTGTTTTTGATCTGGTATGGTGGAATGAAAGTGGTCAACGGCTCGATCTCTTTGGGAGAATGGACCGTCTTCAATACCTTGATCGCCCAGCTGATCCAACCCGTTCGTATGTTTGGCTGGTTGGTTTCCATGGTGCAACGAGCCAGTGCTTCAGGACAACGGATTTTTGAAATTCTCGACACTCAAAGCGATGTTGCCGATGCACCGGGAGCTCAGATCCTTCCTCCCTTACAAGGTCACGTACGTATGGAAGATGTCTCCTTCAGTTATGATAATCGAGTTTGTGTTTTGGAAGAGATCAATTTGGATATTCAACCCGGACAGACGATTGCGATTTTAGGATCGACCGGCTCGGGTAAGAGTTCCTTGATCAATCTGGTCCCCCGATTCTATGATCCTCAAAAAGGACGAATCTTGATCGATGGTCATGATTTGCGAGATGTGACCATAGACTCCTTGAGACGTCAAATCGGCATCGTATTACAAGAGACCTTCCTCTTCAACGATAGCTTACGCAACAATATCTCCTACGGGCGACCGGGAGCTACCCTTGAAGAAATTATTGACGCTGCTAAATCTGCTAAGATCCACGATTTCATATCTACATTGCCGCAAGGCTACGATACCGTGGTCGGGGAGCGCGGAGTTGGTTTGTCGGGAGGCCAAAAACAACGAATGGCGATTGCGCGTGCTTTGCTCATGGAAGCGAAAGTCTTGATTTTAGATGAATCAACGTCCAGTGTCGATACTGAAACCGAGCGAGCAATCCAACAGGCTTTTGTCAGACTCACTGAAAATTGCACCACTTTTGTGATTGCTCAACGCCTATCTACGATTCGAAATGCAGACCGGATCATTGTTTTGGATCGAGGTAGAATCGTTCAGGATGGCACACATGAAGATTTGTTACAGCAGGAGGGCGGTATTTACCATCAGATTTATCAGATGCAACTGAAACCGCAAGAAGAAACTCCAATGGAGTCCGATGTTCAAACAGATGGAAACGGAGGTGCATAAATCATGGGAATGAGAGGTATGTTGGGCAGTGATGATGCAACCAAGCCGTTATCTGAGCTGGATCATCGCTTATTTATCCGATTATGGGGATATGTTCGTCATTATTTAGGGAAGACCATGATCTCCATTATATGTATGTTATTGACTTCGGCGACCAGTCTGATCGCTCCGACTTTGCTCCGATATGCCATTGACTATGGTATGCTGGCTAAAAATATGGAAGTCATCAATCAGATGGTGATTGTCTATATTATCGCCTACGGCGGAAACTGGTTCTTCACCTATTGGCAAACCTATTTAATGTCAAAAGTAGGACAGGACATCATCTTCGATATTCGTCAAGATCTCTTCACCAAACTGCAGAAGCTCGGACTCGAGTTTTACGACAAGTGGCAAGCCGGGCGGATCATGTCTCGTTTGACCAATGATATCGACGCTTTGCATCAATTAGTCACATCGGGTCTTACCAATATCATCAATGACGTCTTTACCTTGATTACGATCATCATTATCATGTTAACCATGAACTGGCGATTGGCACTGATTACCTTTTTGACGGTGCCGATTATCTTGGTGGTCACACTTTATTTCACACGTCAAATGCGAGCAGCCTATTTTGTGGTTCGCCGCACCATCGCCGATGTGAATGCGAACTTGCAGGAGAGTATTTCTGGGATCAAGGTCACGCAATCGTTTACCCGGGAAGATCAAAATGCCGACCGTTTCAATGCGGTGAATGAGAGCAACTTCCAAGCAAATATGAAAGCTGCAGTCCTTCATTCGGCTTTCTTTCCTACGGTAGAGTTGATTGGGGCTTTGGGAACCGCGTTAGTATTGGGATTCGGTGGAATCTTCATCGTTCGCAATATTGGTGGAATGACCGTAGGCACGGTCAGCGCCTTTTTGGTCTACGTAACTCGTTTCTTTCATCCGATTCGCGATCTTTCCAATGTTTTGAACACGATCCAATCGGCAGGAGTATCTTTGGAAAGAATTTTTGAATACATGGACGAAGTTCCCGATGTTCAGGAACTTGAAGACGCCGCTTCCCTTAAGCCAATCGTAGGGGAAGTAGAATATAAAAATGTAGATTTCTCCTACACACTAGGGCAGCAGGTTCTCTTTGATATCAATTTCAAAGTAGCAAAAGGGGACACGGTCGCTTTTGTGGGAGCAACTGGAGCGGGTAAGAGTTCAATTATCAACTTACTATGCCGCTTCTATGATCCACAGGGCGGCGCGATCTATATTGACGGACAGGACATTCGAAACGTGACCCTGCATTCACTGCGAAGCCAGTTGGGAATTGTTTTGCAAGACACCTTCATTTTCTCTGGCACAGTGCGCGATAACATTCGTTACGGAAAGCCTGAAGCTTCCCATGAAGAGGTTATTGAAGCAGCCAAAGCCGTTAATGCCCATGATTTCATTATGCGCTTACCCGACGGGTATGATACTCAGGTGCAAGAGCGGGGTTCTCGTCTTTCGGTGGGTCAACGGCAATTGATTTCTTTTGCCAGGACCCTGTTGGCCGATCCCGCGATTCTGATTTTGGATGAGGCAACTTCTTCGGTGGATGCTTATACAGAACTTTTGATTCAAAAAGCATTAGATCGTTTGCTGACCGGCAGAACCGCCTTAGTCATAGCACATCGATTATCGACGATCCGCAATGCAGACTGCATATATGCTTTGGATAAAGGTCACATCATGGAATCTGGAAACCACCATGAACTCTTGCTCCGAGAAGGTGGCGTATATCGTCGCCTTTACGAAATGCAATTCAAAGACCAAGAAGATTATAATGCAGTGAATAAATAGAGAAGAGTGTTTATAATGAAAAGAGCACTGGTCTATTGCAAATGCGCAATAGACCAGTGCTCTTTTCATTAAAATTCTTTTGTTTTATCAAACTTCCTTGCTCTTAAAGGAAGAATGAGATATAATACAAACAAAATAGCTCATAGTATATAGATCCGAGAGAGAAACACGAATATGCTTTCAAGCAACTATTCGGTTCTCAATAAATTCGGATGCGATTTCCTTTGTTATTTTATGCGATTTGATTAAACCGACATTCACAGTTGCTTAACATTTATTAAAAAAGGAGATTTATAATATGCGTGCTTTACTAGACACGAATATCATTATTCACCGCGAAAACAAGCGTATGACAAATTACAGTATTGGACACTTGTTCCGTTGGCTGGATAATTTGCGATATGTTAAAGTAATCCATCCATATTCTATTGAGGAAATACGAAAATACCGTGACCCTGAAACTCAAGAGGCTCTTGGAGTAAAACTGGAATCATATAATAAAATTCAAACAATCAAGGAACCGGATAGAACGTTTTTGAGCTTACTAAACGAATCAGAGAAGACAGAAAAAGACTTGATCGACAATACATTGCTTTATGAAGTATATCTTCGACGCGTTAATATACTGATTACCGAAGACAGACGGTTACGGGATAAAGCTAATAAACTGGGTATTGGTGATAATGTGTTTTCAATCAACTCGTTTATCAGCAAAGTCTCAGCGGAAAACCCTTCCTTAATTGAGTACAAAATGCTAGCTGTAAGAAAGACTCTTTTCGGCAATGTAGAGGTAGGCGATACCTTTTTTAACAGCTTTCGTGTAGACTATGATGGATTTGATCAATGGTTTTTGAATAAGTGTGATGAAGAAGCATATATCTGTAAAAATGATGAGGGAGATATACTTGGATTTCTATATGTAAAAACCGAAGGGGTAAGCGAAAATTATTCAGATATACAGCCTCAATTCAAACCAAAACGACGACTAAAAGTAGGGACTTTCAAAGTTGAGTCTACGGGATTTAGATTAGGCGAAAGATTCATTAAAATTATTTTTGACAATGCGTTACAGCGTAATGTTGACGAAATTTATATTACTATGTTCACCGATAGAGATGAACTGACTCGCTTGTATGAGCTTTTACTACGTTGGGGTTTTATCAAACATGGAACGAAATTATCTATAGACAAAAGGGAATCGGTCCTTGTAAAAAGAATGAAAGAATATGATTCTTGTCTTTCCGTAAGAGAGAATTTTCCCAATATTCTATATAGTTGCAAAAAATACGTTTTGCCAATCTATCCACAATATCATACTTCATTGTTACCGGATTCAAAACTAAATAATGAAAATGAGGTAGATTTTTTAGGTAGTGATCCACATCGCTATGCTCTGCAGAAAGTGTATATTTCATGGGCCCCCGTCATTGGAGTAGATCCTGGTGACCTGATACTTTTTTACCGAACAGGAGAAGGAGTAAATAAAAGGTATACTTCGGTTGTATCCACCGTAGCCTTGGTTGATGAAATCATTACAGGCATCAAATCAGAAGACGACCTACTCCAGCTGTGTCAAAATCGAAGTGTATTTTCTACCGATGAACTGAAAGACTTTTGGAGAAAACACCGCTACAATATAAAGATTCTCAAATTCATCTTTGTAAAGAGCCTAACAAGACGGTTACCTTTAGATTACCTTTGGACCAACCAAATAATACCTCTTCATAAAGGCCCTCGCCCGTTTACACGGATAACTGATGAGCAATTTGAAATGATTTTACGAGATTCGAAAACCGAATTGACTTATATAGAAAGTTGAGGCGACAGCATTGAACTCCATTTTATTATCAATTCATCCGAAATATGTAGAGAATATTTTGAGCGGAGCGAAAAAATTCGAATACCGAAAACGGCTAGCCAGTAACAATATTGAATATATTTATATTTACAGTACATCACCAATTATGAAAGTTGTAGCAAGAGTTAGAGTAACCGATGTATTACATGCTTCACCAACTGCATTATGGGAAAAGACAAAGACAGCATCTGGGATAAGTCTACAGGCCTATAGTCAATATTTTGACGGATGTAAATCGGCTTATGCTTATGAGTTGGGAGATATTCAGGTATATGAAACTCCTAAATATTTGCATGATTTTGGAATCAACACTGCACCGCAGTCCTTTGTATATATTAATGGTGATACTATGTAACTCAGGTGTGAACCATCCTTGATTTTTTATATTCTATGAGAGATGAATCTTAAAAAAACGTAGAAACCCCTCTTTGCATGGCATTAGCTGACAAAGAGGGGTTTTCGCGCCCGGATTTCTCAAATTCAGTATGTTGCGCATATAATCTAAATTTTTGCTTTAACTTGCCACATATAGTAAAAAGCTGTATAATATGACTAAAAGTCTTAATCCTTGTGTCTAATTTCACCTTGAATTCTGCATAGGAGAGGGTGTCCAATGAAAAAATTGACTGAAGAAGATATTAAGAATCGTCATATCACTCCGGCAATTGAAAGCGCTGGTTGGGCGAAAACTCAAATTCTCATGGAATATTTCTTTACGGATGGTCAAGTTCATGTCAGAGGAAATACAGTTCGTAGAGGGAAACGCAAAAAAGCAGATTACCTACTCACACATAAAGATGGCCAAATCCCGTTAGCGATTATTGAAGCTAAAGATGCAGGACATACGGTGGGGGATGGTATGCAACAGGCTATGGATTATGCTCAAATATTGAACATTCCATTTGCCTATTCTTCCAATGGCAGTGGCTTTCTTGAACATGACTTTTTCACTGGAGCCGTAAGAGCACTTGGGGTAGATCAATTTCCAACAGAGAACGAACTTTGGTTACGGTATCTCAAAGGGAAAGGATTGAATGCAACTCAAGAGAAGATTGTAACCGAAGCAGATCATTATGATTTTATTCTACAAAAGAAACCACGGTATTATCAGAGAATCGCAATCAATAGAACCTTAGAAGCGATTGCTAGAGGGCAGAGACGAATCTTATTGGTAATGGCAACCGGAACCGGAAAAACTTTTACAGCCTTCCAGATCATTTGGAAACTGCTAAAAACCAAAACGACGAAGAGAATTCTTTACTTAGTAGATCGTAATTTCCTAATTGACCAAACCATGCAACAAGATTTCAAACCTTTCGAAAAAATCATGACTAAAGTTCAAAATAGGCAACTCGATAGTTCCTATGAAATTTACATGAGTTTGTATCAACAATTGGCGGGCGAAGACGAACAGGAACCGTTTAGAGAATTTCAACCGGGTTTCTTTGACTTGATTATTGTCGATGAATGCCATAGAGGTAGTGCAAAAGAGGAGTCGCAGTGGAGGAAAATCTTAGCCTATTTCACGGAAGCCATACATCTTGGCATGACTGCAACACCCAAAGAGACGAAAGAAATCAGCAACATAACCTATTTCGGGGAAGCGGTATACACCTATAGCCTTAAGCAAGGTATTGACGATGGCTTTTTAGCACCGTATAAAGTGGTACGGATTGGTTTAGACAAAGATTTGGAAGGCTGGCGCCCATATAAAGGGCAGGTCGATGAAAATGGCAATTTGATTGAAGACCGTGAATACAGTTCTACAGACTATGACCGTAACTTAATCATCGATGAGCGCACTCAAGCGGTTGCGAACCGTGTGACCAAATGGTTAGTAGCCAATGGCAGATTCAGTAAAACTATTATTTTCTGTGTCGATATTGATCACGCTGAACGCATGCGACAAGCCTTAATCAACGAAAACAAAGA
>CAZAFY010000072.1:2536-7310 GCA_964484445.1 uncultured Eubacteriales bacterium | reverse complement strand
AAACCATTCGTCGCAATGCGGTAGAGATTTACTCAGAAGAAGGGCTCAAAACACGTTTCGCTTCCGGCAAGTCTTTGAAAATCAAGCTGGGAGCAGACCCGTCACGCCCCGATTTACACCTGGGACACACCGTTCCTTTGCGCATGCTGCGCCGAATGCAAGACGCCGGCCATGAAATCATCTTTGTGATCGGTGATTTCACCGGTATGATCGGCGACCCCACCGGCAAGAGCAAAACCCGAGTGCCTCTAACCTTTGAACAAACCCGACATAACGGGCAAAGCTACTTTGAGCAGGTAACCAAAATTCTCGACCCTGCCAAAACCCGTATCACTTACAACTCAGAGTGGCTGAGTCCGCTAAATTTTGCCGATGTGCTATCACTCACCGCCAAATACACTTTAGCACGTATCATGGAACGAGATGACTTTGCTGGTCGCTTTGCCAATAATCAAGCCATTGGCTTGCACGAATTGCTTTACCCTCTGATGCAGGGCTACGATTCGGTGGCGTTAGAGGCCGATATAGAAGTGGGTGGCACCGACCAAACCTTTAATCTCTTGGTGGGGCGTGCACTGCAAAAAGACTACGGGCAGGAACCGCAGGAAGTAATCACCTTTCCCTTGTTACCCGGTCTCGATGGCAAGGAGAAGATGAGCAAATCCTTAGATAATTACATTGCCATTGATGAACCTGCTGCAACCATGTTTGAAAAATGCATGCGGGTGCCCGACTCAGTGCTGGCCGAATACTACCAATTAACCACCGATTTACCGGAACAACGCTATGAACTCGCCATGCAGCAAGATCTGCTGGAAGCCCACAAAATCTACGCGCGCGAGATTGTGCGGTTATACCATGGGGAGGATGCTGTAACAGCAGCCGAACAACGATACGCAGACGTTGCCAAAGGTGCTGTGCCCAAAAGCATTCCGGTAGTGACGTTTCCTTCAGGTCAGTCGGTTTCTCTGATTGACGTATTGAAGCAAGCGGGATTTGCTGCCTCCAATTCCGAAGCTCGCCGGCTCATTGAAGGCAAAGGCATTCAGCTAAACGGCGAAGTTGTTACCGATATTCACTGTCTGATTCGTGAAAACAGTACCCTCCGCCGTGGGAAGAATCGCTTCTTGCGCGTGGTTTTTATGTGAGTAAAAAGGAGTTTCAATCGACAACCTTTAATTACTATGTATAAATTTAATTAATACCTACAAAAGGGCGGAAAGAGGCGATCTCAAGTGATGAAACGAATCCTAACTCGGATGAGAAATAGCATTTGGTTATATCCGGTCCTCTATAGCCTCATCGCTCTATTGTTGGCAATCGGTGTGATGTTGATCGACTCCTATTATTTAGACACCGTTTCCATCTTCGTGCATCGCTTGTTTTTTACCTCGACTGCATTGGCACAGACGGTGTTGGAAATCGTCGCCATGTCCTTCATTACCATTATGACCTTTACGTTTTCCACGACCATGGTCGTGCTTACCATGTATTCATCGCAGTTCACGCCTCGTGTTGTGGAAAACTTTTTGAATAATCAAACCACCATGAAATCCTTCGCTATCTTCCTCAGCGGCTTTATCTATGCTATTACCTCACTTTTGTTTTTAAGCATCAATTCCAAAGAGGACAGCGTTGTGGCGGCCAGCGTGGCGGTCGTCTATCTGATTGTAGGCCTCATTTACTTCTTGATTTTTGTCCAAAGTGTTGCTACCCATATTCAAGCCAGTGGGTTGATCCTGCGTTTATATAATGAGGCACTGGGCAAAATCAAGCGCTATATCGAATTTGTGGAAGAACAGCAGATTATTCCTGCCGATCAGTTTGAAACTAGGATCAAAGGCAAGAGAGTGGAGTATCTGACTTCCTTAGAAGATGGCTATATCCAGGAGATGGATTATCGTCGCTTGCTGCGCTTGGCTGAAGAATTTAAAGTCGTCGTTTGCTTCCGCAAAGTGGTGGGACAATTCATATCGAAAGAAACCAGAGTCATGACGGTGTATATGGATACGGAGCATACGCTGAGCGATGAAGAGCAACGTTATCTGCAAGAGTGTGTTTTGGTGGGCAACAAGAAGACTGAAGAACAGGATTTTGCCTTTACGATTCAAAAAATCGTTGAGATTGCGCTGAAGGCGATTTCGCCGAGTATCAACGACCCGAATACCGCCATTCATTGCCTGAAAAACATCGGCTTGCTGCTGCGCGATCTATCGGGTATTAAAGAGGGTTTTGTCCTCATGCAAGAAGGGGAGAACAAAGAATTTATCGTCTATGAAGCGTATGATTTCTATGACATTTTAAACGACGCCTATAACCAAATTGTTTTCTACGGTCAGGAAGACCCTTCGGTCATGGCAGCTGTTTTCAATTCCATGAAGTTCATCAAAATCAGAGCCAACAGCAAGACAGCAGATGTGATCGATGATTACGCAAAGCAGCTTTTTGAGAAGTTGTCGGATCAAGGGTATGGCAAGCTGGAATACAATATGGTCTACAAGGAATATACCAATCTACTCGACATCAAAGGGAGAGCAGAGTCATAAAGGGGAACCGGTGAACGGAATTGGGGAGAGAGGTAGGATGATATGCGAGAAATCGATACTAAAGCAATAGCAGCGGCCCATGACGCTTCTAAGCTTTCGGATTTTATTACCGAACACGATCTCTTTATCACCCGCACCGCTTCCAAAGTTGCCAAACGCTATATTACAAAGGCAGAAGACGAATACTCCATTGCTCTGATCGCTTTTTCGGAAGCGGTTCAAAAATATGATTATAGTAAAGGAAGCTTTTATTCCTATGCAGAGCTCGTGATTCGTAGCAGCCTGATTGATTACTTTCGTGGACAGGGAAAATACAGCCCAGAAATCAATGTTGAGTGGGTTCAGGAGCGCGCTTTTGTGGAATATAACGATAATCAACTAGCATTGGAGATTGAAGCCCTCACACCGGTTTTACAAGAATACGGGTTCAGCTGGATGGATTTACCCGAAGCCTCGCCCAAAGCTGAGAAAACCAAGGTTTTTTGTGCTCAAGTGGTTCAGTATTTGCTGAATTCACCAATTCTTTTGGAAGAACTCAAACGCAGCAAACTGTTGCCGATAAAAATAATTGAAAAAAAGATGGACCTACCCCGAAAATTACTGGATCGTCATCGTAAATATATAATAGCTGCAGTAGAAATCCTCGAAGGGGATTACCCGTACTTAGCGGACTATTTGCGATTTGTCAAGGAGAAGGAGTAATATGAAAAAAAAGGCAACGGTCTTAGAAATCAGAGATGGTCATGCTGCTTTGCTGCGGGAAGATGGCATCTTTGTTAAACAAAGAAATAGAGGGTATAAGATTGGCGATGTGGTCATGCTTGAAGAGCAAAGCTTCTGGGCGAAGAGGAAAATCTTCGCTTCCATAGCAGCAATGATGCTGGTCACTTTTCTAAGCGGTGGCATGGTCGCTTATGCACGTCCATCGTATTATGTCAGTATTGACTCGAACCCCAGCATTCTTTTGGAAGTCAACATGTTTGAGCGGGTGCTGAAGGCAGAGGCATTGGACCCGGTTGCCGTTGATGTGCTTGAAGGCTTGAAGTTGAAAAACATGAATGTTGAGCAAGCAGTGGACGAAGCGGTGGGTCGGATGAGTGAAATGGGCTATTTGCAATCGTCTGAAAGCAATGTCTTAGTAACGGCTACAGCCGAGAACCAAGTGAAAGCCGAAAAGCTGGTGGAAAAACTGGAAAAATCGGTTGCGAAGGAAATTGTTGAAAGCAACAGTGAAGCACAGGTTACGGTCAATGTGGTGAGCTACGATATGGTAGATGCGGCCAAGACCGTGGAGGGCATGACCCCCGGCAAATATAATATTGTCGTGAATCAGTTGGGCAAGGACCCTAAAGATTATGTCGATGTTTCGATTCAAGAGATTATGAACGAGATCAAGGACGCCAAAGAGGCTGCCAAAGAGGATGAAAAGCAGCCGAATGATTCCGAAGACCCCGAGAAACCAGAACCACCGGAAAAGCCCGAAAAGCCAGAACCACCAGAAAAGCCAACTCCGCCCGGACAAGAGAATAAACCAGAGAAACCTCAAACAAAAACTCCATAATAAGTTGGGGACGGTTCTCTCCCCTTGGTTTTTACCATAAAAATGGCAAAAACCAAGGGGAGAGAACCGTCCCTGTGGTTGAAATGAGGGGGAGAGAACCGTCCCCAAAAAATCGAAAGGAATTTGGTGGATAATGTAGAAATGGTATGGTGAGAAAGGAAGTCTTATGTGATGAAAGCAAAAACAGCGAGGTCTATCGGGTTGCCGATTCTCAGTATCACCGTATTAGGGGTTCTCTGTTTAGCAGCAAGCTTCTTCTTGTATTACGGATTTTTTCTTTTCGTGGAGCACTATGTTTATGCAGGCAACCACGAAAAAATGTCTATGGGTCTTGTCCGCATCACCTTCGCCATACTCTATGCTTTGTTATTTTTGTTGTTACTCAAAATCAAAGGTTGGCATCTCACGAAAGCCACTCTCATGGTTGGACCCTTGGGTGTAGCAATCGTGACCTTGGTCCTCGTTAATTACCGGCACATGACTCAGGCGCTTCTTTATGTAGCGATTCTTCTCGCCACAGTACTGATTCTTTTACGCATCTTCAAAAAACAGTGGTTTTATTACTATGCGGTACTTGTTGCCGTAATACCAGCACTATTTTATGCTTGGCCTAGATAAAATTTTATCCATTCAATTGAAACAACGAATAGAAGTTGGGGACGGTTCT
>CAZAFY010000072.1:0-2436 GCA_964484445.1 uncultured Eubacteriales bacterium | reverse complement strand
AGATAAAATTTTATCCATTCAATTGAAACAACGAATAGAAGTTGGGGACGGTTCTTGCAGAACCGTCCCCTTATTCACGCCAGAGTTATAATCGGTTCATTTCGCTTTCCATGAGTTGGAGCGAGGTCATTAACTCATCAAAAGAGGGTGGAGCGCCGAAAATCATGCTTTTCATGCTTTCGTAATCACGTCTCAAGATGGCTATGCTATCTCCTGCCGGTGTTAATTTTAAAGTCGGAGGTTTCGCCGTATCATAATGAGCAGAACCGCTCGGGTAAAAGCGATCTTTGAAGCGAACGACCTGCTCAAGTAAATCCAGGTTATCGTATGCCGCCTTTTTAACATCGCTTCGTCCCATGCAGTATAAATCATAATAGTGACGTGAATATCGAGAGGGGATAGACCCCGTGGTTCGGTACGCTTCCTTGTGCAAAATAGTAACCTTTTCCCAAAAAGTTCGCTCTGGAGAGGTAGTCAGAATCATTGTGGAAGGCTTCTTGAAGATATTTGGATACTTTTGTGCCACAAAAGAAGTTACATTAGCCGCTTGTGTTGGCGTCCAGGCAGCTAAAGCACCGATTTCAAGGCGAATTTCACTGATGATAACCTCATTCGTAAATACGCGCGGATAAGCAAAATGGACGGTTTGAGGGTCAGCACCGTCTATCCAGAGTGAAAAATCCTCTTTCAGTAGGCCACTAAACTCGATTTGCAATTGAGGAAGAAAGGTCTCACGAAGGAAAACAGCAGTTGCAGCATTCACTTCCTTATTAAACAGATCTTGTTTGGTTTTACTCCGTTTCTTCCATAAATCATCTGCTGTGAAGCCGAGTACGCGCCAATCAAGAATTAAATCTATGTCTTCAGAAAAACGGCTAATGAGGCCGAAACATTTGGATAAGCTGGTTCCGCCCTTGAAGGCGAACTGCTTCTGCCATGGGTTAAAATGGAACAAGTGGTCTAGTGTATAACAAACCCAAAAGTCTTTTTCGACAATTCCATCACTTAAGCCAAGTGATTCGGCAGTATTGCTAATGAGTAAATTTCTTTCGTTAAGAGGAAGTTGGGTAAATAATCTCAATAAGAACGCCCCGCTTTCATGGTCTTAATCACCTCGTAGATCCAAGTGGTGCCATATTGAGACTCAAGCAGAAGATTATCTAAGTCATCATTACTCAATAAGCTATGGAGTTTTTGAAGAATCACTTTAGTTATTTGAGTTTTTCCGAGAGCCTTCAGCGCTTGTATGACTAGTGATGAACGATAAGAAATATTAGTTATGTCTTTATTCGTCGTGTGTTTAAACTGCAATACGCGATTTCCGATTACATAGTTTCGGTATGGTCCATCACTTAAGAAAACCCAGTGAGCTGGAACTTGAGTTGATAAACCCAATAGGTTTAACGCTAATTCCCCCTGTGGCACAATCGTCCATTTATAATTTCGAGCGATGGCTTTTGCGATTTCTTCCATATTGGGAACAAGGTACTCTTTGAAAGTCTCGCTGTAGTAAGGACGGTCATAAACTCCTTGTATCACTCTTCGAATAAAGTTCTCTTTCGCCAGCCGCGACAAAGCTTTATTAATTGCCGGAGTTTCAGCTAAATCGAGAAAATCTGAAGTGATAAACGTAGTTCCTTGTGGATAAGTCAGTATTCTTTCAAGTATTCTCTTTTGGATATTCGTGTTCATCATATTCTCACCTCGTCAGAAAAATTATACAATATTTCTGACAAAATAGCAACTACTTCCTCTTTATCTTTAAATTGTAGTCAACAAACACCCCCCCTTATACTCAACCAACAGTTGTATAAATATCTACAAAGCAGTGATTGCATTTTTTTCATAGCGTGGTATTCTTAGATTGCGGAGGTGGATCTATGAATCACATCGGATCAAAAGTCAAGCAGTTACGCGTAGCAAAAGGCAGTACACAAGAAGAATTAGCGTCATACCTACAAATCACCTATCAATCGGTGAGCAAGTGGGAGACGGGTGCCTCATCACCCGATATATCCTATCTACCACATCTTGCTGCTTATTTCGGTATCACCTTAGATGAATTGTTTGGTTATCGCCTAGATGCACTCAACTATAAAGAGAGGTTTATTCAGTTTATGGCCAATAGTGGCGTCCTGAAATTTGGAGAATTCAAATTGAACAGTGGCCGCATCTCGCCTTACTTTATTAACACCGGGAATTATCGCACCGGAGCACAAATCGCCAAATTAGGGGAGTTTTACGCGGAATGCATTCGCGAAAAGGGTTTACAAGCCGATGTTTTATATGGTCCGGCTTACAAAGGGATCCCCTTAGCCGTTGCAACAGGGATTATGCTTTATTCAAAGTTCGGCATGGACTGGAATTACAGTTTTGACCGCAAAGAAGTCAAAGACCACGGAGAGGGTGGCGTAATCGTCGGTTATAACTTCAAAG
>CAZAFY010000071.1:0-7337 GCA_964484445.1 uncultured Eubacteriales bacterium | reverse complement strand
GAGGAAGCCGGGGAAGAGGAACGGGGTGCAGTGACGGGGGCGTATTTCGATGTAGACACAGACGTGTGGTTTGGTGAGGCGGTGGCGTGGCTCAGCCGAAACGGGATTGTGCGGGGAAATGGTAGCGGACGCTTTTTGCCGGATGAGCCCTTGAGTGGGGAGCATTTAGAATTGATGCTGCAGCGGTGTCAAGCAGTCTTTGGGGTTGAGTTGCCTACGCTTACTTTCGTTCCCCCCATAACCCGCGCCCACGCAGCCCTCGCAATTTTCGCAATGTATAACTAAATTTACAGGGTGGGGACTGTCCCCACCCTGTAAATTAACGATGATACTTCGTAAGCAAGTAGCGACTTACGCCGGTCTCGTGGCTAATCTGTCTCCAGCATGCACCATAGCGGTATAACATCTCCGCCCAGTGTAATAGCTCTTCTTTATTCAGTTGCCCTCGCTCTTCCCACAGACGATTTAAACAGCCGTCGGTAAAAGCGGCTCGCACATCATCCTCATCGAGCCAGTGCGCATCTACCTTACGTTCCTCTACATCAGGATCAAAGACCGCATTCGCCTCATATTCTTGGGCTAGCAGAAAACCACGTCGAGCCTCGGGGCTATCTGTTTTACCAAAATACTCTAAACCCACTTGTGTGTTACAAATTCGAGCACGTTTCATATACTCATGAATGCTGCTCCAAGGGTAATCCATCAATTTGCGCGCTAACCCGGCTTTGATAGGGTTTTGGTGAATATAACGCATTACCATTAGTAAATAGGTATCACTTTCGACAACTTCGCTGCCATATCGGCGTTGAAACAGATGGCCGATGCGCTCATATTTAACATTATACCAACCTACAAACCCAGCACCGAGTCGTCGAAAGGTGATCCCTAGGTCTTCATTAGTTTCCTTTAAAAGCAGATGGATATGGTTCGTCATCAAACAATAGGCATAAATCTCAACACCAGAGGTGTCTTTGGTGTACTTCAGGTAATTTAGAAAGGTCTCGTAGTCTTGGTTGTCGTGAAAGATATTTGATTGGTTTACACCGCGCATGGTGACATGATAGATTCCGGTACTGCTTTTTGCTCGTGGCACTCTCGGCATATTTGAACTCCTCTCTTTTTATATATGCCGAATAATAACACATTATAATCACGATTACAATAAAATTTACAGGGTGGGGACTGTCCCCACCCTGTAAATTTTATTCTGCTTACAACAAATGTAGCCAATCGACGAACAAGTATTCGAGACGGCCTAGGAATAAGGAAACACGGCTCATGACCGTGGAACCAAAGGAGTAACCGAAGGCGATCATCATAAACACTCGAGCCGCTCCACTGACACGTGATAACGGTCCTTTCAGCTGCACGCTGAAGAAGAAGTAAACCATGGTCAGCAACAACGCCACCACAAAAACAATGTTATTGAACGTGGTTTGTAAATTGAAGGTGCCATTAGTGACCACCCAGAGATCCTTAAAGGAGCTGGTAATGTTGCTGAACAACGGCATCGCAGTTCGAATGGTCAACGCATAGCCAGCATTGTAGCCCAACCACAGTGCCATAGGAACTCGCGAAATCCAAGTATACTTCTTGAAAGGTTGGAAGTAAATGAGTAAGCCAATCGCAATCGCAATCAGCTCCCACCATTGTCCTTTTTGCATCATGTTGACTTGAATTCCAGGTTTGATCGTGTTGGCAAAGGTCGTGACCAAGCCATGGGCGGCTGCCGCTCCTACGAAAACATGTTCGCAAAAACGATAAATCGGGTTCTCTTTATACAATATGCTCAAAATCCCCAAGGTCAAAAGACCACCGATAAAGATCCCCAAAGGTTTTAGAGAAGTTACAAATTCAGGTGATACTGTCATTTCTTCATTCCTCCTTTCACTACTTACTTCTTAGATTGCGACTTTTCGACACCAAATAACCAATGTTACCGATTACCATAAAGGCAATGATCGTCAAATGGGCCAAGCCCTGGGAATCCATCCCCTTGGTAGCACTTCCCGGCACACCCACCAGTTTTTCCAACTGTGCCGCACCGTTCATACCACCGACAACCCCTTGCAACAAACCGGCATCATATTTCACCAGTTGGTTCGGCAATTCCACACCAGTCGCACCGCAAACAATCAATTCCACTTCGCCCTGTGAACGCCATACAGCAATGTAGTCGTCACTTCCAGGACTTCCGCTATCGAAAACAAGAACTAGATCAATGTCGCTGGCTTTTTCGAAATGCTGCATAATCGGCTTATCGGATAACTTATTACCATAATGGTCGCGGTCCGACATCGCATCGATGACACTCGAACGCACTGCTTCCATGGTGGAGTTGAAACTGGGTCTGTAACCAAAAATCACATAATTCTCACCATTGACTGCACCCGTCTCCGCAAAAATATCTTGCAGCCAATTGTGGGCTGTGGTACAACCATCGGCAAACGCCGAGCCAATATAGATATAGTGCCCCTTCTGTAAGGCCAATCTCGCAAACGCTTGTAGCATCGGCTTGATTTCAGCAATTTGTGAGGCTGAATATTCGCAACCGATCCAAATCACCGACCCTTCCGGCAATTCATTGACTACCTTGTAAGCATCCTCTACATAGACATCGATATTGATCGGTAAGCCTAAAGTAAAGAACATGGGCATCGCCATCGCCAAGAGAAGGATGGCATATATGACGCGGCGGTCAACTTGATACATCTTTTCAAAAATACTTTGCATCTGTAAACCCTCCTTACTCTCCGCCACTTAAGTGACCACGTTCGATTCCGATAAGGTTACGCATACTTTGTGTTAAAGCACCCAAGGTCAAACCAATGGTCATCGCTCGCAAAACCGGTGTGTTGATATTCGCTCCAATCCAAGCAGCTAAGGTAGGGAATCCACCCCAAATCGCCTGCCCAATGGGCACAGCACCCAACATCACGATCATCGATGTGAGCAGCAGCATAGTGGCATCGAGACTCCTAACGCGGAACGAACGATACGCTGCAGAGCCAATGTAGAATGCCAACACTGAATACATTGTCGCACTCAGGTTTAAAAGGATGTTATCGTAGAAAAATAGATAGAAGGGGTCGCTGTTGTGCTTCTGCATTACAAAACCCACAATGGCGAACCAGAAGAAGGTGCCTAAAAGTACCATGCTATAGAAGTAGGAGGGACGCTTGTTCGAAATGCGTCGTCCGTGTACACGGATAACATTTACTGCGCCCAAGCCAACAGCCCAAGCGGTTGAAACGGTGACAGCACGTGCCAAATAATTCTGAACAAAATTATATAAGAAGTCCGATTGGATATATGACTGCAGGATCATAATGGCTCCAGCCACGAAGGTAATGACTAACGGTAGTGTTTTTCTCATATCTTACTCCTCCTAATACAGGGTCAGTAACTGATTAATCAGTTTGCTACCGAACGTAGAGAATAAGACGCCCAAGATGATGATTACGACTAAGCCCTGCTTCATGTAATCTTGAACTAATAGAGTAGCGGTTTTGATGCGATCTTGGGTCAAATAAGCACTGGCGACATAGAGTTCTTCAGCCAATAAGGTGTAGTCGCAAGCTGCTATAAAGAACGGAGTTTGCACGTTGTTGTTGGTGCCGGCAATTTGAATCGCTCCAATTTGAGTTCCGGCTTCCGCAAATATCAGAGACTCAGCTAGAAAGTTGCCGATCAGCATGTTAGCAGCGACCTGTTCACGTTGGATGATACCGACGCATCCGGTTGCATATCCAAATTGCTGTTCCGATAAAAACTGCACATCATCGGGGCGGTAGGCATCGGGTTTGCCAACTTCGATGTAAGCTTGTTTGATAACTTCTTCAGCAACGGGAAGCACGATGGCGTAACGCATAACCGTGATCATCCTGGTGTCGTATTGTGCTACTCGACGTGCTACATAACTGAGCACAGAGAGAGAGGAGAAGGTGGGAGCAGTAAATCCTCCCATACCCAAGTTATACATGACTGGCTTGCCCATTTCGGTTGCGCGGCCGATCGCTTCGTCCATTGCGTCTAAACCGGCAACTCGTCGAAGTTTAGGCATAGGTAGAGTGCCTCTGGCGCGGTTGATCATGACTCCAAGAGAGATGGAGAAGAGGAGGAAGAAGATAAAGGTAGTGAGGCCTAAATGGTTGTTGGAATCGGTTTGAAGCCATGAACCAAAAATACTATTCATGGTCTCTTTCAAGGCATCCATAAATCATACCCCTTCTTTCTAAATAGACTGAAATACAAGCGATACTGTAGAAATTTGGGAATATTTTCACCTCCTTAGGGGGATTATAATAAATAAATGTAGGAAAGTCAATTCAGCCGACTTCGGAATATCCGTTGTGCGAAATAAAATATTATGATGAAATTACCAAAATGCTGTAAAATTAAGATTGATAAGTAGACACCTAATTAAATTCAAAAAAAGAATAAGCATCTCTGAATTGTATGTTCAGAGATGCTTAGATGGCTTATTAAATAGATTAAGGTAGTAAAAACCTTATAATATGTAACTCTATCTGTAACCGAAGAATAAATCAAAGAAAACTAACAAAAAAATATTTTTTCCTTTGATTTCGCAGTGGGGTCTGACCCCTAGTGCGAAATATTTCAAGGTGGGGACTGTCCCTACCTTGAAATTACACCTTGAAATTTTCCCCGTAACTACTTCAACTCAATTACAAGCTCCACTTCCTCAGTGCTCACGTGCGAGTAGGTAGGGGAGAGCCAGACGAGGTTGCCCTCGTAGCCGACTAAGTCGAAGTATTGGTAGAACCAGCCCTCATTTATCGGCAAGTCCTCGTAGCGTGGTGTCGCCATCATGCTGCCAATACGGTATTCCGTCCCATCGGCATCGTAGTAATCGCGGAAGAACACATCGTGCATCTCACCTTCACGCAACTCTTGCACCCGCACCACCACACGTCGGCTTCCATCGATCACGCTGACATCGACCAATTCCACACCCTCGGGCAACTCTGCCTCTTTGGCTGCCAAATCCACACGCACCTGCTGCATCGATTTCTCTAACCAGCGCGCACCCGTCACCTGCAACGTCAACGCCTCGGCTTCGTAGAAATAGGGGCTATCGGCTCTAAAACTCACCATCTTCGGCACTTCTGCATCGCCGGTCGCCGTCACCCCGTTGCGCACGGTGCTGAACTCCGCACCGGTATCGGTGGTCAGCGTGAAGTCCAACCCGCGCAGCCAGGCTGAATTCGCCGCATCGTCTTCCACCAACAACCGCACCTGGGTCGGATACACCTCCACTCGGCTCAAGGTCAATATCTGCCCATCCAATTCCAAAACGCGGTCCAATTCAAACACCTTGACCGGCGCAATCTTGCTTGCATCCACTTGTAACCGGATAGCGAACGTCGCAGCCGTTTCCTGTTGCTCCGCCCCACGAACCTGCGCTTGCATTTCTAGCAGCACTTCTGTTGGCACATCCAAGTCCACCATATCGAGGCGAACAAAATGTAATTCAGCATCCTCATCCATATCATATTGCGATACCACGCCTTGCAAAGGCTCGCTGCTCACAACATCGAGCAAAGCCGGTTGCATCTCCAAAGTGCGATCTTTCGCATCGGTGACTCGGTAAAACACATTCAATTGCTTTTGATCGGCTATCAAGTATTCCACCGTCAAGGTCACACCGTTTTGACTTTGCTGCTCGTAGATCTCTTGCACATATTCGTGCTCCACGGCGATTTGTAATGACCGATGAAAGGTCACCGCCGCCGCCAATTCGCGCAACACCGGCACCTTGGAACAAGCCTCGGCAACACCAGCGTTAAAATTGACCAGCATCACAAACGTTAAACAAGCGGCCACCAAACCGATGGACGGTCGCCACAGCCACTGTTCACGGCGTCTGCGCGAAATGGCGCGGCGGAGGCTATCTTTTTCTCTCAGATTCGGCGTTTCAAGCTCGTTCAGCAACGCCTCATATTCTTGCTTACGATCCATAAGAACCCTCCTCACTTAACTCTAAACGGAGCAAAGCCAGCGCTCTGCGTTGCCGGGTGGCGACTGTGCCGAGTGGCAACTGCAAAATATCGGCGGTTTCGCGCAGGGTGTATCCGGCAAAATAGCGGGGGATTATCACCTGTTTTAGCTCCTGTGGCAAACGGCGGATCGCTTCCTTTAAGGGCAGGGTATCGAATTGCTCCACTGCTGTCTCGGGCAGCGTTTCCAGTGGTGCCATTCGCCCGCGTCTTTTCCGCTCGTTGCAACACTCATTCAATAGAATGCGCGTGATCCAGGTGGTGAAAAACTCCTCCTGCTGCAATTTGCCACAAGCCTTGAGGGCTTTATACACCGTTTCATCTAATACTTCCACCGCAGTCGAGGGGTCGCCGGTATACAAAAGGGCTGTTTTGTATAAACGATGGCGAATCTGCTCGACGTTCTGCGCAAACGTATCCATGTCCACGCTGACATCACTCCTTTCGTTGAATCGCGATTCATTGATTAGACTCCGCAAGTGAAGGGTTTTATCTCTCCTGACATAATATGACATCAATTGGCAAAATCCTGCTTATTTACAGGGTGGGGACGTCTCGCGTTTTCGCAACAAAAACGCTTACCCCACCCTGTAATTTCGCACAAGGGGTCAGACCCCACTGCGAAATATTTACCGCTGGGGTCTGACCCCTTCTGCGAAATACCATTATCACTGCGCACGCGCTTCATAGATTTTCAGCGATAGCTCTGCAATTGCTTCATAGCCATTGGGTAAATCCACACTGAATACGCTGATGATATAATCCCCATGCTCGCTATAAACAATACCGGCATCGTGCAGGTAACTCATATAAAAGCCTACCTTGTGCGCCACAGAACCCGCGGGTAAATACTCCTCCAGCAAAATCGGGAAGATTGTGTGCTTTAAGTTCTCCCGCAGCGTATCGTAATGCGCTCCCTCGCTCTCATACAACAACTTCATCAACTTCGCCGCATCCTCTGCACTCATAAACAACACAACCCGATTGGTCTCATGCCCAATCACCCGTTCGAAAAACGTATACACCTCTTCAGTTCCCAAATACCGCCAAAGCATATTAAAAGCAATGTTATCGGAATAGACAACTGCATACTCCGCCAGCGTTCCAACTTCGTAAGCCGGATACGGCTGCGATAAATCATCGTAAGCAATCACCCCAGATCCCCACTCGAAATCATTGGGCGAGTAGACCACCACATCGGATAAACTTGCTGTGCCTAAAGTAACTCGCTCCATGAGCGCCATAAGCACAATCATTTTAGAAACACTTGCCGTGCGAAATTGCTGATCTGCCTGCAGCTGAACCACTTCACCGCTC
>CAZAFY010000070.1:0-7390 GCA_964484445.1 uncultured Eubacteriales bacterium | reverse complement strand
ATATGGAATGAGATTTGGAGCCAGGTTGCGAAAGGTGTTCCTTACACTCCTTCTGAGGTCTTGATGCGGGTGGAGGATTTAACGTATTTACAGGATGTTGTCTTGGATTTGCAACATGCTTTTCCCCAGTTTAGCTTTGTTGATATTCCGCATCATTTGGAGCGGGTTCATTCGCAACTTAGTTTAGAACCGGTGATCCCATCTGGGGCGAGGAGAGCTTTGGAAGATCGTATCGATCCGTTTCATCAAAGCGTGATTACTGCAGATTTAAGAAAGCCTATTACGATTTTGGTCTTACTCAATGCCGGGTTATTGGTCGCCGCCAATATTTTGATTTTGGTTTCGGAGCGTAAGAAGGAGATTGCCGTTTTGAAAGCAATGGGGGGCCGTGAAAACGAACTGATTCGCATGATTTTAGCAGAAGCAATTTTAGTAAGTGGTGTTGGCGCTAGTATGGGCTTTTTCTTCATACGAATCCAAGCAGTACTGAATCAACTAACAAATCCGTTGGGGTTCGTGGCGATCTTAGGCTTGTTTTTCAGAGACTTCTTTTTCGTTCTGGGGATAACCTTGCTTTCAGCCATGGTATTTGGTTGGATTCCTGCTAAGAAATATGCATCTTTGCCAGTGATGGAGGTATTACGTAATGAATAAATCCATTCATCACTTGTTATTGAGTAATTTGGTCCGATGGCGATGGCGACTCGGTTTAATTGCACTTTTGGTTGCCGTTTCGACCTCGATCAGCGTTTTATACGGGGGCATGCTCCAAAAATTCCATACCGAAAGTATAGAAAAAGTCGAGTCTTTGGATTTGCCCTATGATATTATGGTGATCTTGTCTGGGAAGCAGGCTCCACGAACTCAATTTGACAATTTAGGAACCTACCGATATGAAACCCAAGGAGGAGTTTATCGGGGAAGAACAACTGAGATTCCCATTACCATACAAAGAGCAGAGGATGCCTTAGCAATCGAGCTACAAACACCCTTTGGGCTTTGGGAAGTCTGGGGCCTTGAATCGGGAAAAAGTTCGTTGCAATCAGAGGAGTTCAATGGTGACGGGAAATTCCCGGAAGCAAGAGGAGAGTTGTGGATACCCGCGTCTTATCGAAAGGATTTTGAGCTTCAGATCGGCGATAAGATTCCTCTGCACTTTGTAGATGACTATGGTGTAAAAAAGCAATTCCAGCTCGAGATTTGTGGAATCGGTCAGTCTGGCTATGATCTACAGAAACCTCAAATAACAATGGAGTCAGCTCGGTTGATCAGTGGAACGAATCAACCAAACCGACAAATTTTGTTTTCAGAGTCGTTCAAATATGTAAATAACTGGCCGATATTTAACTCTAAAATGAATCAAATGTATCCCGGTTCAGTTTATATTTACGAAGCGATGCCGCAACTTTATTGGCAAGATCTTATGAAAGCGATCCAAAGTCCAGGTCAATGGGTTTTGTTGTTAGTGTTTGTTTTTATGGCGGTTTCCGTTTTGACAATCAGTCTCATGACTTTTTTGGAGCGAAAGCAAGAATTGGCAGTCTTAAAAACGTTAGGGATCTCCAATCTTCAATTGAGTTTGGTTTTGTTTTTCGAGCTTTTTATAGCAGGGGTCCTTGGTTTTGTTGCCGGCATACTGATCGTTCTCTTATTTTCTCTCATGATACCGAGTTATTTAGCCGATTCCGGAGTTTCTGTTTCGGGACTCTTCCTAAAAAACGGCTTACTAACCTTGCTGTTTTTTATTATGGCTGTTCTATACCCCTTGTTATTGGCAAAGGTAGCCAGTGTCAATCAATTACTATACGCCCGAGAAATCCCACTGGTGGTTGCCCGATATGACCATATTATCAGCCCTCCAATGGATTGGATCCGAGAAATGCAACAGGAAAGAGTGCACATGCTGAAAATGACGGTAGTCGATGGTAAATCCCTGTCTGTCATTTTGAAGAATACCGGAGAGAAAGTGAAAACAGGTGAGGTTGTTGCATTCATGAGTTCGATTGCCGGGTTTTATTATCAGGAATGGCTTGCACCCTGTGACGGTTTTGTAAGCAGTTATGAAACCGCCAATGGCAAGTATGTGATTCAACCGGAAGATTCATCAACTCCGCTATATCCCTATACGGGATTGATACAAGCCCGAAAATAGAAGATATTTTTCGGGGTTTTTGTAACGTTTTCTGTGTATTTAAGTAGATACATTTACAGAATCTAAGGTTGGGGAGGAAGTCTGGGCCATAAAGCGAACTTTAATTAAGTTAAGTATAAAATTGGAACAAGAAATACCTACTTTATAGGAGGCGAGCCCATGGTTAATATTCAACGTATAAAAGAAGCAGAACAGCGACTGCGATCGGTCGTTCATAAAACACCTCTAATGAGCTGTCAGAGCATTTCGGCTTTAGGTACAGGGGAAATTTGGTTGAAATGCGAGAATATGCAAAAGACGGGTTCTTTTAAAGTAAGGGGAGCTTACAATTGTGCTGCACAATTATCGCAACAACAGTTGGAAGCCGGGTTAGTGACGGGTTCTTCGGGAAATCACGGGACAGCTGTAGCTTATGCAGCGAAGATGTTAGGTTGTAAAGCGGTCATCGTGATGCCTGAAGATGCTTCTCCCGCCAAGGTTCGAGCTTGTCAAGCCTACGGAGGCACAGTCATTCACTGTGGATACACAACGACGGAGCGTTTAGCAAAAGCCAATGAACTGGTTGCGGAAGGAATGACCTTAGTTCATCCATATGATGATCCCGATGTTGTTGCTGGGCAAGGCACCGTAGGTTTAGAAATCCTGCAACAATTACCCGATGTCGATTTGGTTTTCGTACCAGTCGGTGGCGGTGGATTATTGGCAGGGGTAGCAACAGCGATTAAAGAGTCGGGCAGCAAAGCTAAAGTGATTGGTGTGGAACCGGCGTTGAGCCCTCGCTTAAGATTAGCTTGGGATCTGGGAGAACCAACCGAAATAGAGAATTGGCAACCCAGTATTGCCGATGGCATCCGTTCCAAAAAATCCGGTCAAATCGGATATATTCAATCAAAAAAATACGTAGATGATTTAGTTACGGTCGATGAAGAAGAGATTCGTTATGCTACGCGCTTGGTCATCGAACGGGCGAAAATTTGGTGCGAGCCATCGGCTGCAGTTACTGTAGCGGCTTATTTAGGAAATCCTAAAATGGTTTCGGGGAAGAAAGTGGTCTGCCTCTTATCGGGAGGAAACATCGAAATTTCGACGTTGGCCGCTATTATCGGAGGTTAGGTGCATGTTTTTTCGTTTAGGAGCCGTAAATGCTTGGAGAAATTTAGCCAGAAGCATTCTTGCGGTTGTATCCATGGCGGTAGCCGCAGCCTTTTTGACCTATACCATTAGCTTGAGCCGCGGCTATACTCATGAAGCGTTCAGTTCTTTTCGTCAAGTACTTGGTGGGGAAATCATCGTATATGCCCAAAAGGTTCAAGGTGAAATGCCAAATGGAGATAGTTTTTGGTCTTTTTCAAGGCCAACAGAAAATCCATTTACAGATTTAGCTGTTTTCCACCCGGAGATTTACAAACAAGGTTATTTAGATAGCAGTCAGTCTCAGATAATCAGTCCGGAAGATGTAGCACAGTTAGCTGAAGAAGTTGGTATCGACGGCGTTTCGCCGGTCTACCGACTGCCTGCGTTCACGTTACTAAGCGACCAGTACCGGTATCAGTCTGACGTTAGAGCCCGAGATTTTCAGAATGAATTACCCATTAATCGTCCGGAAAGTTTGGTCTACAGCGGACGGTGGTTTGTACCTGAAGATGAAGGGAAGGCTGTGGCAGTAGTCTCACGATTACAAGAACTGCCAACAGGTGTACGATCACCCGAACCGGGAAGTCGAATTGTTTTGGAGTTCCCTTCGGTAAAAAAAGATCAATTCGGTGAAGTGTATATGGATTACAGCAAACCGATTTACAAGGAATTTTCGATTATCGGTAACTTCGTATCTCCAACCAGGGAGTATAGCTGGCAAGGAGATATAGATACTCAAACAGAAACTCTCTATTGGTGGACCAATGAAATTCAAATTCCCTATAGCACTTGGCTTGATATTTGGCAGGATGCCGCCGGAGATCTTGAGTATCCTGTTTCTCAATTGATGCTTCAAAGTCACGATTTGACTTATTTAGAAGATATTGTTCTCAATCTTGTTAACAATTATCCGGAGTATAGTTTTGTCAGTGTTCCCAATCAATCAACGATGGCCATGGAACGCCAACTGATCGAGAAATTCTTGGCGGTTCCGAAAAGTATGGTAGAAGCCAGTGTGCAGAAAGTAACACAACAAGGAATGGCCATGGATTTGCGAGTCCCTATGATGATTTTGGTGTTACTCAATGCGGCTTTATTGGTTGCTGCGAACATGTTGATCATGATCAATGAACGAAAGCGCGAAATGGCAATCTTAAAGTCGGTCGGTGCTAAACGTATCGACATTACAGTCATGGCGCTTACTGAAGCCTTAATCATAGCGATCGTAGGAGCGAGTATCGGTTTTCTATTTTTTAGAATTCCGGGAGCGCTCAATCAAATGACCAATAGCCAGGGCTTGATCACGATTATGAAATCTATTGTTGTCGACTTAGCTCAAGTTCTTTCGGCAACAGCTGCGGTTTCATTGCTATTTGGTTTGATTCCCGCGGTCAAGTTAGCCGGTATGTCGGTTATGAATGTACTTCGCAGTGAGTAAAGGAAGAGAGTGATGACAATGAATGAAAATAATCGACCCATACTGGAAACGGTCAATTTAAATAAAGCGTTTTACCTTGGGGAAGCCGTTTACGCCGTAAACAACGTCAATATCCAGGTTATGCCCGGAGAAATTGCCATTATTGTAGGGCCTTCTGGTAGTGGCAAGAGTACGTTACTCAGTCTGTTGGGAGGGTTAGACCGCCCCATCAGTGGAGATATTCTTATCAATGACCAATCGATCGTCAAGTTGAATGAGGATCAATTAGCGTTGATGCGACGTAAGAATATCGGATATGTTTTCCAGTTTTTTAACCTGATCCCTCATTTGAGCGCTTTGGAAAATGTTGAATTACCCATGTCCATTGCCAGCATGAGTAGAAAAGAAGCCAGAGAGAGAGCACGCTATTTACTGGATGAAGTCGGTCTAACACCGCGAGCACATCATCGTCCCGATCAGCTCTCTGGTGGCGAACAGCAACGAGTCGCAATTGCCCGATCGTTAGCGAATCGACCGGCAGTGGTGTTAGCCGATGAGCCCACCGGTAATCTCGATAGTCGGACTCGCGATATGGTGATCGAGCTTTTCTGCAGATTTAATAAAACCGAGAATCAGACCTTTGTTTTGATAACGCATGATACCAGTCTGACCAAATATGCACATCGTGTTATTACGATGAAAGACGGCAAAATCAATACCATTGAGGTGCAGAATCCATGAGTTTGAGGCAATTTACTGCAGTCACTCGCTTGGCCTTGAAAAACATGGTACGTTGGCGATGGCGGTTGGCGACGATTTTCTTTTTGGTTGCGGGTTCTTTCTCTCTTTTCGTGCTTTATAGTAGTATGTTATCAGTTTCAGCACAGATTGGGGTCGCTCAAACCGAATCCTTAAAACTCCCATATGACCTTATGGTCATTGCAGAGGACGGGAAACCTCTATTAAAAGAGGAAGAATTACCGATTCCAAGATTCCGGAGAGATATCCTCGAAATCGGAGAAGAGGCGGTAGCGATCACCGCGTTTACACCCATGGGAAAGCAAGAACTATTGGGGATTGCATCCGATAGCTATTTTTATAGCAATAGTGCAGAGATGGTGAAGGGGCAATGGTTATCGAAAACAGGTGATATGATATTGCCTCAAGAGATGGCTGTACGATATGAACTTCAAATAGGAGACAAAATTCCCTCCTATACCGTTTACAAAGAAGGTCTTCAACTAAAAACAGAATTCACGTTGGTTGGGCTCTTTGAACCGGATTATCAGTTATCACAACCCTTGGTTTTGGAACAAGACGCCCTGAAGCTTATGCTTGTTCCACAGCCGAATCGCTTCATGATTGAATATGATCGTGAAGAGGCAGAGTTGATCCATTTAGTGGAATGGATGAAATCGGCCTACCCCAAGGAAACCTTTCTCTATTCAACCGTGACGTATGACATGGGGAATGACCTGTTACAACAGATCTTTCAACCGGGTCAGTGGCTTTTGGGTTTGATCTTTATGTTCATGGGTATCGGTGTTCTGACGGTATCCCTGATTACCTTTTTGGAACGTCGGCGAGAATTGGCGGTCATGAAATCGATTGGGGTTTCAAACGTACAAATCGTCTATGCCTTATCCTTGGAACAAGGGACCGCAGGTATTGTCGGTGTCTTGACAGGGATCT
This sequence comes from uncultured Eubacteriales bacterium, assembly GCA_964484445.1. Lineage (GTDB taxonomy): Bacteria > Bacillota > JAAYKD01 > JAAYKD01 > JAAYKD01 > CALCNS01. The sequence continues at coordinate 995 of CAZAFY010000070.1, read as the reverse complement.
TGATCATTTTTCAACTGGGTCAAAGGATCAGCTGGTTTTCACAGGTATTGCCTGCGAAACTATACCTTTATATGGGACAAGGTGCTCTATTTACCTTGCTGGTCATGATTGCAGGAATTTCGTTTCCAACGATACTTGCGAAAGTTGCTACAGTCAATCAATTATTATTTGCACGTAACATTCCCATTGTTAATACCCAGATTGACCACTTAGCGAAGCCCACCGGTTGGATTTTGTTTCGAGAAATGCAAGATAACCTGCATTTCCTCAAATTCGACATGGTGGATGGGCGGCTGGAAGGTGTTTTACTGAAAGCAGTCGGTGATCCAGTAAAACAAGGCGAAGTTATTGCCACCCAGGAAATGTACTTTGGCTTGCGTTACCACGAGTGGAAATCACCATGCGATGGAACCGTAGCTGAGTACAATCCCAACAGTGGTCATATGGGAATTTTGCCCGAGGATCCCAACACCCCACATTATCCATATCCAGAGAATATTGTGCAAGATGAAATTCATCACCAGAAGCAAATGGAAGCAGGAAGGGCAAAAGCCAGAGCGGAAAAGGAAATCTCCGAAATCGGCTTCAACGAAAAATAAATTTGAAACAAAAAAAGCGAAGATCTAAGGTTTATCTTAGAATCTTCGCTTTTTTGAGGATCGCAACCCAGAATTAAGGAAAATTTCGGAAAAACAGAGAGAAGATTCGCGAAAAAAGGAGGAAATGAATCAGGTAACGAGAAATAAGAAAGACAAATGCAACGATGGAACGAAGGAGTGAACAACATGGGATTATTCAGTCGTTTATGGACCACCATTAAAGGTTGGTTCGGTATGGGGGTCAGTGCTATTGAAGATCCGAATGCAATACTCGAAGCAGCACAAAATGAATTAAGAGAAAAGCAACGGGAAGTTCGTAAACAAGCAGTACAGGTGATCCAGCAAAAGAACCAAGTAGAGATTATGCTCAAAAATGAAAAACAAAAATTAGAAACC
>CAZAFY010000069.1:4536-7510 GCA_964484445.1 uncultured Eubacteriales bacterium | reverse complement strand
GGCATACTCTTTGTAACTCGCTGACGGTTTCGGGTCCTGGCAAGCAGAAAGCAGCAAGGTGAAACTTAAGCCCATAAGGAGCAGAAATCTTTTTTTCGCTTTCAACAATTCAAACACTCCTTAGATGCAAATAAGCTTTACTTGATTCGACCTGCGGGAAGAATCCTCCTTTGTAAAATATTATTACGTTTGTGGAAGGATTTTAGCCCTTCCATTGCTAATTAAGAAAAGAAGAAATTCAAAATTAATGAAGGAGTGAAAGAACATGAGTCATGGTAAGATCACTTCCCCAGTAAGTTTTTTCGGGCATCAACCCGGAGAAGATCGTAAATTGATTCGTTGGGAGAAAATTGTTGAATACTTCCAACACATTGCCAAAGAAACCGATCGGATGATTTTGCAAAATGTAGGTCCCTCCACCGAAGGTCACCCGTTCTTGGTTGCTTACATTTCCTCCCCAGCAAATCTAGCCAAATTAGAAGAATATCGTCAAATCAATGCCCAGATTACCGATCCTCGCGGTTTGGACCAAGCAGCTTTAGATGAATTGGTCAAAAAAGGCAAAGCTGTTGTGGTGCAAACCATGAGCTTGCATGCCAGTGAAGTCGGCGGCACCCAAATGGCTCCGGAATTAACCTATGACCTCTTGACCACCGAAAGTGAAGAAGGTTTACGCATTTTAGATGAAGTTATCTCGATAATCGTTCCAAGTTTCAACCCTGACGGCCAGATTATGGTCACCGACTGGTACAACAAATATCTCGGTACTGAATACGAAGGCTCCGGTATGCCGTGGCTGTATCACAAATATTGCGGACACGACAATAACCGTGACGCTTTTGCTTGGAACTTAATCGAATCCCGGTATGTTGGAGAAATCATGTTCCAACAATGGCATCCTCATGCATTCCAAGATCACCATCACATGGGTTCCAACGGGGCACGTCTCTACATTGCACCGTACAGCGACCCCATTCATCCCAATCCGGATCCTTTGGTATGGAATGAATTAAGAATGTATGGCTCCCATATGGCTTATCGCTTAGAAGAAGAAGGCAAGAAGGGCATCCTGACCGGTGGACAATTCCCGGGTTGGGGTCACATGGGCTTCCACTGGTTTACCAACCATCATAACATTGCCGGTATGCTCACCGAGTCTGCCAGCGCCAAAACCGCTACTCCTCTGTACATCCCTCCGGAACAGCTTACCGGTGCCAACGAGCGCGTTTTCCCGGCCTACCAACAACAAGTGAACTTTGTTCATCCATGGGAGGGTGGCTGGTGGACCTTACGCGACATCGTCGAACAACAAAAGATCTCAGCTTGGGCCCTTTTGGACTGCGCTGCCCGTAACAAAGACATTGTCTTACGCAATGCTGTCAAGAAAGCGCAACGTCAAACCGCTTTAGGCGAATGCGAAAAACCGTATGGCTATGTTATTAACATGGATTTGCAAAACGATTATGCAACCACCTACAAGTTGGTTAAAGTTTTGGAACAACAGGGATTTGAACTCCATATGGCAGAAGATCATCTTCATTTCGGCGATCAAGTTGCTCCCGCCGGCAGTATCGTGATTTATACTGCACAACCCAAACGAGCTGCAATTCGCACACTTTTGGGTCGAACATTCTTCAATGACAACTGGTTTAGCCGCCGTCTGGACAACACTTCCAATATCTACGACACCACCACCGACACCTATGCCGAGTTTATGGGCGTTACAGTCTTGGAAGCACAGGAACCGATCCATGGCCAAACCAAGAAGCTCGATAAAGTTCCGCCATTGATTGGCAGGTTTGCCGGTGAATCCGATGAAGGCTACCTCTTTGCTAGCAACCTCAACCAGTCCTACCGTTTGGCCAACCGCGTTTTGGCTGCCGGATATCCGGTCTGGCGTACCCGTCTTTATGGCGATTTCGTCACCGAAGCCAACGCCAAAGAAGTTCTTGAAGCCGGAGCCAAAGAATTGGGCGTGGATGTAGAAGCATTTGACGGATTATTGGCTGAAGCCGATATCGTCGCTTACAAACCCAGCCGTATCGGCATGTATCGTCGCTATTTGGGCGGTTCCATGGATGAAGGCTGGTCTCGTTTGACCCTCGAGCAGTTTGAGTTCCCCTATGTTACTATTATGGACAAAGATGTTTGGGAAGGCAACCTAATCGAAAAGTTTGACGTCATCTTTATTCCTGCCGATCGGAAAGCCATGTTGACCGATATCACCAAAGAAGCTGCTTTTGGAATGATGCGCCGATACATCGGTTCTGTTCCGGAAGGCTATATGAGTGGTTTGAAAAAAGAAGGCATCGAAGCCTTGAAAGCCTTCGTCAAAGCAGGTGGTCGCTTGGTCGCTCAAGCCGGGTCCTGTGATTGGGTCGTTAGCGCCTTTGATTTAGGCCTGAAAAATGTAGTCGATGGCAAGTCCGTTGACGAGTTCTTCACCCACGGCGCAACCTTACATACCTTGCATATGGATCATCCGCTCAACTGGGGTATGCCGCAAGAAGGCTTAACCTTGAATTTTGACAGCCCGGCCTACATCATCACCGACAATGCGCATGCCGAGAATTATACCGTATTAGCCAAGTATCCGGAACGCGATGTTTTACAAAGCGGGATGCTCTACGGTGAAAAACTGATTACCGGCAAAGCTGCAGCAATGCATGTGCAATTTGGAGAAGGCGATATCGTCTTGTTAGGCTACAATGCGCAATATCGTGCTCAAACCGACGGCACCTACAAACCCTTCTTCAACGCTTTGATGAAGGTAAAATAGACCTCAATAGAGAATATAGAAGTTGGAGAAAGCCTCGGACACTCTGTTCGGGGCTTCCCAAACGAGATAACGAAAGAGAGGACTCATTACAAATGGATATTAAGATTACACGCACGACCACACCCAAAGTGAAACCGGATCAATCCAAACTGGGCTTCGGTAAACTGTTTACCGATCATATGTTCATCTTGGATT
>CAZAFY010000069.1:0-4436 GCA_964484445.1 uncultured Eubacteriales bacterium | reverse complement strand
ATCATGACCATTAACAATTTCAAAAATGGTGAAATTACCCAAAAAGTTTACGATACCCTAACCGGCATTCAATGGGGCCGTATTGCTGACGAATTTGAGTGGATCCAAGTGATTTAAAGTTTTCCATAGAAAAATCCCTTTCTCTTTTTAAAGAGAAAGGGATTTTTTGTCTAGGGTATCAGGTTTCCTTTGCCATCGAAGAGGGGTAAGGATTCTAAAAATATTAAGTCCGAGCGTTGTGTTGCATCACCTTCAGCCAGAATCGCCATCTTGCCTACGATAATAGCACCTGCTTTTTGAGCTAATACCTCTAGAGCTTGCATCGATCCGCCGGAAGACACCACATCATCGACCAAGAGCACTCTCTTACCCTTCATCAAATCGGCATCATTGCGTTCCAGAAACAGCGTTTGAACGTGTGAGGTTGTGATCGAACGATCTTCTACTTGCAGAGTCTCACCCATATAAAGTTTCTTTTCCTTACGGGCTACCATATAGCGCTGGTCACCTCGTTGTCTCGCCATTTCGTGAAGCAAGGGAAAAGCTTTTGATTCGGGACCTAAGAGAAAATCATATTCTGGAGCTTTCATTAATAAATCATGAGCACAGGCAACAGTCAGTTCCGGATCCCCCAAAATCACAAAAGCAGCAATCATTAAGTGCTCATGGATACGACATAATGGTAAATTTCGGGTAAGACCACAAATTTTCAAGGAATAATGCATGAAATCACGCCTTTACAAAATACTCTTTACCCACACCACAAATAGGACAACGATAATCATCGGGAAGTTCTTCAAAGGGGATCTCGCCGTCGTATTCATAATGGCAAACCGTGCAAACCCATTTCTCTTCTACTTTTATGGTTTCTTTCTGTTGCAAAGATTGGCCACTTTTTAAGATACGATAATCCGCATAGGTCATGGGAGGGATATCGCTGGTGGTTTCGGCACCGGTGATGTCAAACAGAAAGAGAGTGTGGGTGCCGACATCCATGGTGTCATACACGTCCCCACCAAAAATGGCACAAACACCCTCGCGAATGACTGGGCAACCATTGACACAGGCATCATGTTCGTAGGTGCTGAATTTATCGACGGTGTATCCGCTTTGCATGCCAAAATGACGAAAAATATCCATGCCGGCACTTTGATCCAAAACCGACACAGAAAGTTTCTTGGATTCTATGATCAGTTTATGGGTGAATGAGGCCTTATTCACGGCGGCGACACAGCGAATCGGCTCACTAGTGATTTGCATAACAGTGTTGGTAATGCAGGCGTTTTCTTTGCCGTTGGATACTGCACCAATCAGGAAAAGGCCATAAGAAATTTTGAATAGGGATGTGGGGTCAATCATCCAATACACCTCTTTTAGTTTTATAGCTAAAGATATAGGGTTAAGTTCACGATGCCTTAGGTAAATTCCTTTTTTGAAGATAAGAATGGCTAACAAGAATCTTTCCTATTTAATCCAAAGGGCAGGAATCGCAACACCAGTAGCGAACTATAAAAAATAATATGTGTACCGATTACACAAGCACGATAGGTGAGGTTTACATGCAAGGAATCGTATTCAATATTCGGCGTTACAGTGTTCAAGATGGTCCGGGTATTCGGACAACTGTTTTTCTAAAAGGATGCCCTTTGCACTGCCTGTGGTGTCATAACCCGGAAAGCCAAGGGTTTCAGCCTGAAATCTTCATACAACCGGAGTTATGCATCCATTGCGGACGTTGTTATGAAGGTTGCCCCCAGCATTTGAGTCCAACAGAACCTTGTTTGCTCTGTGGTGCTTGCGTAGAGAACTGCCCTGCCGAAGCCAGAATTTGGGTTGGGGAACACAAAGACAGTCAAGAGATCGTCACGTTGCTGGTCAAAGATACACTTTTTTACGATGAATCCGGAGGCGGAGTGACTTTCTCTGGAGGGGAACCCTTAAGCCAACCGGAGTTCTTGCTCGATCTGTTGCAACGGTGCGGCAAAGAGGGAATACATCGAGCCGTAGATACCAGTGGCTTTGCTCCCTGGCCTATACTGCAGCCCATTGCAGAGGAGACCGATCTCTTTCTGTTTGATTTGAAGATTATGGACCCGCAAGCACATCTGCATTATACGGGAGTCGATAATCAGTTGATTTTGCATAATCTGCGAAAACTTATGGAACTGGGCTACCGAGGCATTGTGCGTATGCCCTTAATTCCCGGGATCAATAGTAACCGTGAGAACCTTGAAGCAATGGCAGATTTCTTGTTGCAATCACTTCAACCTTGGCCGATTCAAGTTTTGCCGTATCATCACATGCAAACCGGTAAATACGAAAAAATGGGGCGTCCCTATTTACTGCCGGAGCTTTTGCCCCCCACCCACGAACAGATTCAAGCAACGGTTGATTTTTTTATAGCCAAAGGATTGCGCGCAGAGCGAATATAGGAGGATGAAGGATATGAATGAACGGATTGCACGCTTGCGAGAACAAAGTCGTATTGCACAGCCCCGTTTTTCGGCAGAACGCGCCAAATTAGTCACAGACTTTTACCGGGACAACGACGGCAAATACTCGGTTCCCGTCATGCGAGCCAAGAATTTTTTCCATGTTTGTGATCAAAAAGAAATTTATATCGGAGATGAGGAATTGATTGTCGGAGAACGCGGCTTCGCACCGGCTGTGGTTCCTTCTTTTCCGGAACTGACTTGTCATTCTTTAGAAGATCTAGATATCTTGAATACCCGCGAAATGGCCAGTTATAAAGTCTCTCCGCAAGACCGAGCCCTGTACGAAGCAGAAATCATTCCGTATTGGCGGGGTCGTAGCATGCGAGATAAGGCCTTTGCTGAAATCGACGATACGTGGAAAAACCTTTATGAAGCTGGTTTATTCACCGAGTTCATGGAACAAAGAGCACCGGGGCATACAACGCTCGACGGACGCATTTATCAACAAGGCATGCTGGATTTCATGGACCAGATCCGTGCTCAACAAGAGAAGATCGATTGGTTGCATGATCCTGAAGCTGGGCAAAAAAACGAACAATGGAAAGGCATGCTTCTCTCTTGTGAAGCGATCATCCGCTTTGCCGAACGGCACGCAGAAAAAGCGGAAGAGATGGCGATTACAGAGAGGAATGAGCAACGCAAACAAGAACTTTTAGGAATTGCCGAACGCTGCCGCCGGGTTCCGGCACAGGCACCGCGCACCTTCCACGAAGCCCTGCAAATGTATTGGTTTATACACTTGGGTACGATTATCGAAATGAACGGCTGGGATTCCATGAGCCCCGGTCATATTGATCAGCACCTGACTCCTTATTATGAACGGGAAGTAGCCGAGGGATCACTAACCCGTGAGCAAGCCAAAGAGTTGCTCAGCTGCCTTTGGATCAAATTCAATAATCATCCGGCCCCACCCAAAGTAGGGGTTACCGCACTAGAGAGTGGAACGTTTAATGACTTTGTCAACATCAATATTGGCGGTTTAAAACGAGATGGCAGCGACGGAGTCAGTGAAGTCTCCTACCTGTTGTTGGAAGTCTTTGAAGAATTGCATTTACTGCAGCCGCAATGCAATGTGCAAATCAGTGCCAAGACTCCTGAAAAGTTCTTACGCACATCAGCGAAAGTGATTCGGAAAGGCTATGGATATCCATCGGTTTTCAACACCGATATGGTGATCATGGAACAAGTTCGTGCCGGTAAAAGCATTGAAGACGCCCGAGAAGGGGGCAACAGCGGCTGCATTGAGACAGGTTGTTTTGGTAAAGAAGCTTATTTGCTTACCGGTTACCTCAATGTGCCAAAAATTCTCGAGCTTACCTTAAACAATGGAATCGACCCCTTGACGGGCAAGACAATCGGGTTGGAAACCGGTGACCCCAAAATATTTACCAACTTTGAGCAACTATACCAGGCTTTTGAGAAGCAACTCAGCTTTGTGGTTGATACCAAAATTCGAGTCAATAACTATTTAGAGTATATGTACAGGCGCAATGCCCCTGCTACTTTTCTTTCAGTGGTGATCGAAGGGTGCATTGCATCCGGCAAAGACTACTATGATGCAGGCCCGAAATACAACACAACCTATATTCAATGTTGTGGCATTGGCACGATTACCGATAGCCTCTCTGTACTTAAAAAACATATTTTTGATCAAAAAAGTTTATCTATGGAGCAATTATTGCAAGCTCTGCAGAACAATTTCCAAGGGCAGGAGGTTTTACGCCAACAGATTATTCATCAGACCCCGTTTTTTGGAAACGATGATGACCAGGCTGACGACCTCATGAAACGGGTCTATGCTTCGTTAGTTCAACAAATAGAAGGACGAGAGAGCACCAAGGGTAAAACGTATCATTTGAACATGCTCTCGACCACTTGCCATGTCTATTTCGGAAAAATGCTGGGAGCTACCCCCAATGGTCGGCTCGCGTATCTGCCGGA
>CAZAFY010000068.1:0-7542 GCA_964484445.1 uncultured Eubacteriales bacterium | reverse complement strand
GGCGTCTTGGAGTAAACAGCCGGGGCGATGCGTGATGGGTGTTTTCCATGATTTGAATTTGGCCATGCAGTTTGCGGAAAGAGTCGTGATTTTAGATCAAGGCAAAGTTGCGATTCAAGGTCCCACCGGTCGAGTTTTGCAGGATTCTATGATTGCAAAGGTTTTTGATGTCGATGTCTTGAATTACATGCAATCATCGTTGAAAAAATGGCTACCGCCAACGGAAGGGAACGAACGTCGTTGACACTGCTGGACTTGATCTTAATTGCCATTGGGCTTTCTATGGATGCCTGTGCTGTTTCCATGGTCAATGGCATGTGCATACCAAAATTGAATTTTAAAAATGCGCTGTTGATCGCATTCTCTTTTGGAGCGTTCCAAGCAGGGATGCCGTTGATTGGCTATTTTATTGGAGATCGCTTTGCAGAAGCAATGAGCAGTTATGATCATTGGATTGCCTTGGTCCTTCTGTTATGGATTGGGTGTAAAATGATTTGGGACGCCTTCCGTGAAGAAGTGGAAGACTGTGAACTGAAGTGTGATATTGAACCGAAAAGCCTGTTGACCCAGTCGATTGCGACCAGTATCGACGCCTTAGCGGTAGGTGTGGGTTTCGCTGCGACACAAGTAGATATCTTACCGGCAAGTGGTCTGATTGGCATCGTCACCTTTGGGCTGAGTTTACTTTCGGTGTATGTAGGCAAGTGGACTTGCGGTCGTTTGAGTGGTAAGGCGCAGCTGGTCGGCGGGGCGATTCTGATAGGAATCGGAATCAAGATTTTTTTCGAACATACAGTTGGCGTTTAAAGAGGCGTAACCATAATTATAGGTAATCAAAAGAGCCCTCTTGGTGCAATGTAGAGGATTGCACCAAGGGGGCTCTTGCCTTGGGTTTAGAGCTTATCTCCAAAACTCTTCAAAGCTACCGTAAATTAACTCGTCTTCTTCTTCGCCTCGGTCATAGACAAATTTACAAGGGGTGCCGTCGGGTCGTGCACCGGTGGAGCACCAGTAGACGCTTTCGTAGGCCATCTCGATTTCTAGTCTTCGCTCTTTGAGCTCTACCAGCATCGCTTGGAATTGTGGCTCGTTGCGCGGAATTTTGATTCCCCAAGGGGCATACAGGTTTTCATCTAAGATGTTCAATAGATAAGGGAGAACCTCTTGCAATTTCCTGGGAGCACGTTGCACTTCTTGTCTTTCTTCTAAGGTCATTTGAAAAGCATAACTTTGTCTTTCACCAACTCCAATCGATAAAGCAGCTACCGATTCTCCCAAAGCGCCGTTGTTGCGATATCGAACCAAAATTTCCATGAGGACGGGGTTATCAATTCGAATTTCAGCCATGCAAGGTCGGGAAGCAGGTCTTTGAAAGCGTGATACCATGTTCATGTTCATTCTCCTTTCAGTGAAACATGCAGGATATTGAGGGTGGTATCCGAGCAATGAAACGGCTTAAGTTAGATTAGATTTAAAATAAGATGTCTTAAATAGCCTGTCGTGGTTATATATAATGCAATATATTAAAGTTTCTACATCAAAGTGTAAAATCCTTCAAGCTTTTCTTGAGTGCAAAAAAAATTTCTCTAGCATGAAAAAAGCTACTCTTGCACAGAGCAGAGTAGCTTTTTAGAAATAGCATTATTTATTTTTTCGTAAAATTAGTCGGTCATCATGCGGTAAAGGACGCGCATGGCTTTCATCCAAATATCAAGATCAAGGGTTTCACTGCTAGAGTGCACATCTTTCATTCCGGTTGAAATGCCGGCGCATTGGTAACCAAAACCGGCAAAGATGTTGGAGTCGCCGCCACCACCGCTGATTACTTGTTTGATTTCATAACCTTCTTTGGTATAGGCTTCCACCAGTTTTTTGTGGATGAAGGAATTGAAATCGGCTTTGATCGTGGGGTAATCATGGCTGACTTCTACAAGGGCTTCGCCCCCCATTTCGGCAGCAGCAGCCAAACTGGCTTGACGGATCAAATCGACTTCACGATCCAGCTTTTCTTGGCTATGAGAGCGCACTTCGGCGGTGAAGAACGCTTCATCGGTGACCACGTTGGTCATATCACCACCGGAGATTCTGCCAACATTGGAAGTGGTTTCGGCATCAATGCGTCCAAATTTAACAGCGGCAATGGCTTTGGCTAGCATGACGGCGGCATTGGCACCCTTTTCCGGTTCGATTCCGGCATGGGCTTTTTTACCCTTGAAGGTGACTTTAATACCGTCTTTGGCAGGACCGGCAATGCTCATATTACCTAAAGAGCCAGCACCATCTAAACTAAAAATACCTTTGCAAGGCAGTTTACTGATATCGAAGTTCTTTGCACCATGCATATTCTGTTCTTCGCAAATGGTAAACAGGTAATACATTTCGCGATACGGGGTTTTGGTTTCTTGTAAAACATCGTATGCTTCCATAAGCATAGCAATGCCGGATTTGTCGTCAGCCCCTAAAATGGTGTTGCCAGAACTACGTAAAAGATTTCCATCGACTACTGGTTTGATGCCGCGTCCGGGCTCGACGGTGTCTTGATGAGCATTGAAGCATAAGGCTTCGCCTTCCATAGTGCCGGGGATGTGGACCAAGATATTGCTTCCATTGCCACCGAATTTTTCACCGGCTTGGTCACGATACACCTCTAAACCCTTATCGAGCCAATATTTTTCCAAGTAATCGGACATAGCTTTCTCTTCAAAAGAAATACTGTCGATTTGAATCATTTCAATGAGGCGGTTCAACATGCGTTCACGGGTAAAGTTCATAGATATCCCTCCATTTTTTGTTACTCTTAGTATACTGTTTTCAGGCAGGAATCGCAAGGCGCTTCTCGAATTATTGAGGTAGTTCCTCGGTGAGTAGAGTGAAGTCATTGCGATTGCATAAGATCAAACCATCTTTTTGCATTTTGGAAAGCTCGTTCGACAAAGCACTGCGATCAAGGGAAAGATAATCCGCCAATTCTTGACGGCTAAATGGAATATGGAACTGATTGCTGCCCGCTTTTTGAGCTTCAGAAGAGAGAAATGCTAACAATTTTTCCCGACTGCTTCGCTTCGATAAGATGAGCAGCTTTTCGCTTAATTGTAGGTTTTTTTCATTGATGATGCCCAGCATATTGAAGATCAAAGTTCGATGAAAGACGCAACTGCTGCTGCAGGTTCCAATGATGCGGTGATAATCAAAGAGCAGCACAGTGCTATCGGTTTTGGCTTCAGCAACCAGGGGAAAGACCTTTCCGGAGATGCCGGCCAAGGTTTCTCCAAAAAGCTGACCCTCGCTTAGATCAGAGAAAATGGTGCGATTCCCATAATAATCATGATGAATCAGTTGCACATGGCCTAGCAATACTAGTCCGACCCACTGATTCGGTTCTTCTCCGTTAATAATCCATTGACCCTTTTCGAAATTTTTCTCCTGAGCTGACAAACAGCGCAATAACTTTCTTAAGTCGTGCATAGCGATCCCTTGAAAGAGTGGGAAGTTTTTTAAAATTTCGACCATAGAGCATCTCCTTTGTTGTAAAAACAACAGAATTTACAAATTCATCATAGTATACTGCAAATGTAATGTCAAGTTATTACGAGGAGGTATTTTTAAATGATTGAACAAACCTTTCAACTTCAAGACCGCAATAGTAGTACCCGTATCATAACACCAATCATCAAAGACGAGAACATTCACTACATGCAAATGGTTTGCCCTGTAGGTACCGGATTGCCGGTTCACTTCACAAATTCCGTAGTATACATGACCGTGAACAAAGGAACATTATCCTTGAGTTTGGCTGACGGTGATTTTGTGGAATATGCTTCCGGAACTATTGTAAAAATTCCTTATATGATCAAAATGGATGCACGTAACGGTGGAAACGACCTCATGGAATTGTTGGTTGTCAAAGCTCCGGCACCCACTGCAGATGCCGTGAAGGCTTAAATAATATATTATAGAAGGAGGATGCTCAACATGGATCATGCAATGTTCTGTTTCCAATGTGAACAAACCGTTCAAGGCAAAGGTTGTACCAAAGTCGGGGTGTGCGGGAAACAGCCCGAAACTTCTAATCTGCAAGACAAACTGACTGGAGCGCTCATCGGGTTGGCCAAAGCGGCTGAAGCCAATTTCCCCACCGATTCCACTCATCATATGATGTTGGAAGGTTTATTCACTACGATTACCAATGTTAGCTTTAACAATGAGACTCTTCAGATTTTAATTGACCGCGTGGAACAAGAGAAAGAAAAAGTAGCACCGCAATGCAATCGCTGCAAAACCGGGTGCGATGAATATGCTGCTTACGACATGGAAAAGCTCTGGGAAGACAACGAGGACATTCGTTCGCTGAAATCCTTAATTCTGTTGGGCTTGCGCGGCATGGCGGCGTATGCTTACCACGCTTGGGTCTTAGGGTATAAAGATGAGGAAGTCAATCACTTCTTCCATAAAGCTATGGCTGCCATTGGCTCCGAAGCTACCATGGAAGAGTTATTGCCTATGGTCATGGAAGTGGGTCGTGTCAACTTCAAGTGTATGGAAATGTTGGATAAAGCCAACACCACGACCTATGGCACGCCTGTTCCTACTGTTGTGCCCTTGACCATTGAAAAAGGACCCTTCATTGTCATCTCCGGCCATGACCTCAAAGATTTGCAGCTGCTCTTAGAACAAACCGAAGGCAAAGGTGTTAATATCTACACCCACGGTGAAATGTTACCGTGTCACGCTTATCCCAAACTCAAAGCCCACAAACACCTTAAGGGAAATTTCGGAACAGCTTGGCAGAACCAACAAAAAGAATTCGATGCTATGCCTGGTGCAGTTCTCTTTACCACCAATTGCCTCATGCCGCCTAAGGCGAGTTACATTGACCGTGTATACACGACGGAAGTTGTCAGCTATCCGGGTTTGGTTCACATTGGTGAAGATAAAGATTTCAGTCCTGTAATTGCCAAAGCTCTGGAACTGGGTGGATACAGCGAAGACCAGGCACTCACCGGAATCAATGGTGGCAATACGGTTACCACTGGGTTTGGGCACGGGACGGTGTTGTCGGTGGCTGATCAGGTTATTGACGCCGTAAAAACCGGGGCCATAAAACACTTTTTCTTAGTCGGTGGTTGCGACGGAGCCAAGCCGGGAAGGAACTACTACACCGATTTTGTTCGACAAACCCCCGAGGATACCGTGATCCTGACCCTCGCTTGCGGGAAATTCCGTTTCAATGACCTCAACCTTGGCACCATTGGCGGCTTACCGCGTATCATGGATATGGGACAATGCAACGATGCATTTAGTGCGATTAAGGTTGCTGTAGCGTTGGCTGAGGCATTTGATTGTGAAGTTAATGAATTGCCACTGAGCTTGGTGCTATCTTGGTACGAACAAAAGGCGGTTTGTATTCTCTTGACCTTGTTATATTTAGGCCTGAAGAATATTTACTTGGGACCGACCCTGCCGGCGTTCGTTTCTACCAACGTGTTGAACTTCCTGGTGGAAAACTATCAGGTCACTCCGATTAGCACCCCAGAAGCAGACCTCAAGAAAATCTTAGGATAATCGAATATCCCCAAGCTCCCCGAAAGGGGAGCTTTTTTGCATCGGATTTCGCACCGGGGTCTGACCCCTCGTTTAAATAATCCGCAGTAGGGGTCAGACCCCGGTGCGAAATTGAGAGAATTTACAAAAGGGAGACCGAAGAGTTAACATGCAGTTAACCTAAGCATATTGCTAAAAAATCCTCCTCGCGGTATCATAATATCAGATAAACAAAGGGTTTGAGACATGAATATCGCGAAGGAGGTGAGCCCGTGATCTTAATCAATAAAGATAAAATGAAAGAGACGAAATCAGAATTAGTAGTGCATTCCCTACTGTTGGCAGCCGCCGTGCTCTCGGTTTTCATAACCTTGGGTATCATCTTGTCGCTGCTTCTCAATACCTTCTCTTTCTTCCAAGAGGTTTCGATTTTTGAATTTCTGACCGGGAAAGAATGGACTCCGCTTTTTGCAAATCCACAATATGGCGTGTTACCGCTAATCACCGGCACACTGACCGTCACACTCGTAGCGGCCTTCATCGCTATCCCACTGGGTTTAGCCAGTGCCATTTTTCTCAGTGAGTATTCACCCCCTTCTTTGAGAAAAATCCTAAAACCGGTTTTGGAGATTCTGGCTGGGGTTCCATCGATTGTCTATGGATACTTCGCTTTGAATCTGATCACACCGCTTTTGCAAAAACTGATTCCAAGCACCGAAATCTACAATGCAGCCAGTGCCGGGATTGCTATGGGAATCATGATCATGCCGTTAGTAAGCTCCCTCAGTGAAGATGCCTTAAGCTCAGTGCCTTTAGGGATGAAGCACGGCGGCTACGCATTAGGCGCAACCAAATTGGAAGTGGTTAAAAACATCTCTTTACCGTATGCCTATTCCGGAATCGTTTCCTCGTTTGTTTTGGCAATTTCCAGAGCAATCGGAGAAACCATGATCGTCACCGTGGCAGCCGGAGCCAGGCCAACGTTAACGCTGAACCCCTTGGGCAGTGTTCAAACCTTAACTGCTTTTATTGCACAGGCCAGTCAAGGCGATAATGCTCACGGAACCACCAGTTATTACGCCTTGTATGCGGTGGGAATGCTCTTGTTCTTGATCACTTTTTCGATGAACTTCTATGCGCATCGCATCATCCAGCGTAAGAAGGAGGAACTGGTAGCATGAGAAACAACTTTGACTACAATAAGAGACGACAACTCGTCAACAAGATTGCTCACATCCTTTTCGCTGGAGCATCGTTTGTTAGCATATTGGTCCTGATGATCTTGTTAGCAGATTTGGTGATGCGTGGAACGAAATACATCAATCTAGAATTCTTCACCAATTTCCCCTCCAGATTCGCTACAAAATCAGGGATCTTGCCGGCCATGGTTGGTAGCTTGTGGTTGGTAGCGTTGACTGCCATTATCTCAATTCCAATTTCGGTGGCTGCAGCGGTCTATTTGGAAGAGTATGCCATGGATAATCGCTTCACTCGCTTCATTAAAATCAACATTTCCAATTTGGCCGGGGTGCCCTCCATTGTTTACGGCATCTTGGGACTATCCTTTTTTGTAAGAACATTGGGCCTGGGAAGAAGCCTTCTCTCCGGAGCATTGACCATGTCCTTGCTAATTATGCCGATCATGATCGTTGCCTCACAGGAAGCCATACGCATGATTCCCAATTCATTGCGCGAAGGTTCCTACGCCCTGGGAGCTTCCAAATGGAAAACCGTGAAAGGAATCGTTTTACCGAGTTCATTGCCGGGGATCATGACTGGGATCATCCTAGCGATCTCAAGAGCGTTAGGAGAATCGGCTCCGCTACTCTTGGTGGGTGCATTCAGTTTTGTCAGTACGTTGCCGAAGAGCCCCATGGATTCGTTCATCGTGATGCCGATTCAAATTTACACCTGGATGAGCAAGCCTAGTGCAGATTTCAAAGATGTGACTGCTGCGGCGATTTTAGTCCTAATGGTTCTTCTGTTAACACTCAACATGAC
>CAZAFY010000067.1:0-7567 GCA_964484445.1 uncultured Eubacteriales bacterium | reverse complement strand
CATGAGAATCGATTACCCGTACCATTATTTCACTCTCCAACCGCTTTGGGCTTTCTTTTCTGGTTGCAACAAGATCACACTGGTATGTGCATCATCGGAAGCAGCCAGAAGCATCCCATTGGATTCAATGCCTCGAAAGGTATGCGGTGCCAGATTGGCTACCACACAAACCTGTCTTCCAATCAAATCTTCCGCTGAGTAGTACTCCGCGATCCCCGATACGATCGTTCGTTCAGTTTGTCCGATCCGAACTCTCAATTTTAGTAAGCGATCGGCTTTAGGAACCTTTTCGCAAGCGACGATCTCAGCAATTCTAAAATCTATTTTGGCAAAATCATCAATCGTGATCTGTGGTTTCTGATCCGGTACAACATTCGTTTCAACAATCGTTTCAACAATTTTAATTTCTTCATTCATATCTTTCACGCCTTTCTCGGGTTGAGTAACTTCTTTCTTTCGGTTCTCCTTCTTGGCTTTTTGAGCTTCAGTTTGTTCGGTTTCAATTCTGGGAAACAGAGATTCCTCTTTTTTGACGCGTGTTCCGGCAGGTGTTTTACCAAATTGCTGCAAAGATTCCCAGGTGTGTAGCGGCGAACGCCCCATTAAACCTAATTGTCTCAGCATTTTAGGGGATGTTTCCGGCATAAAAGGTTGTAGCAAAACAGCGACAAAGCGTAAGCTTTCAGACAGGTTATAGAGAACAGTCCCCAACCGTGCTTTTTTCTCAGCTTCTTTCGCCAGAGACCAAGGCAGGGTTTCATCGATGTATTTATTACTACGGTCAATCAGTTTCCATATCGCGGCCAAGGCTGTATTGAAGTCATTCTGTAGCATTGCATCGCGAACCGTACTCGGTATAGAAACTGCAAGACTCGTCAGTTCATGATCAAGCGGCTCCGGTTGAATGGGTTCTTGCACAATGCCGTCGAAATATCGCTCTTGCATGGCTACTGTTCGGCTAAGTAGATTTCCCAAATCATTCGCTAAATCGTTATTAAAACTATTGTTGAACAATTCCATGGTGAAGTTTCCGTCATTCCCGGTAGGAACTTTTGAGAGCAGATAATGCCGCAGTGCATCCGCACCGTACTGGTTAATCAATACGTTCGGATCAACTACATTGCCTTTGGATTTGGACATTTTATCGTTATCAAATAATAACCAGCCATGTCCATAAATCTGATGAGGTAAAGGTAGATCTAAAGCCATAAGAATGATCGGCCAGATGACGGTGTGGAATCGAATGATCTCTTTCCCGACCAAGTGCAGGTTTGCAGGCCAAAATCGTTTCATCAATTGATCCTGCTCGGTCGTATATCCCAGAGCTGTAATGTAGTTCGGTAAGGCATCGATCCAAACGTAGACCGTATGTTTGGGATCAAAAGAGACCGGGATCCCCCAGTTGATACTCGTTCTTGAAACACAAATGTCCTGTAAACCGGGTTTGAGAAAATTATTGATCATCTCATTGGCTCTGGAAACCGGTTGAATGAACTCCGGATGAGCTTCAATATGGTCCATGAGTCGCTTTGCATAGTTCGAGGCTCGGAAAAAGTAACTCTCTTCTTTCAACCAGGTCACTGAACGCCCGCAATCGGGGCAGACCTTTCCTTCTGCCAACTGATGCTCTGTCCAATAGGCCTCACAAGGGACACAATAATGCCCTTCATAGTCTTTCTTGTAGATATCACCTTGATCATAGAGTTTTTTGAAGATCCGTTGAACCGCCAGATGATGATGTTCGTCTGTAGTTCGGATGTATGAGTCATAAGAGATATTGAGCTTTTTCCACAGGGATTTAAACTCAATATCTAAAGAATCTACGAATTCTTTGGGGCTCAGATTTAGCTTGGCTGCATTTTCTTCTACTTTCTGGCCGTGCTCATCGGTGCCTGTTAAAAAATACACGTCATCTCCGATGAAACGATGAAATCTAGCTAAGGTATCAGCCATGATCGAACAATAGGCATGGCCGACATGAGGCTTCCCACTTGTGTAATAGATCGGTGTTGTTATGTAATAGGTCTGGTTCATGAGGAACTTCATCTCCTTTTTGTTTAGATAAAATAAACCCCTCGCCCGTAAGGGGCGAGAGGTCGCGGTACCACCCTTGTTCAACAGATTGCTCTGTCCTTAAACAGCAAGGTGGATTCAGTGTCACACCTTGCTACACCGGTATAACGGCCGTGACCCGTCCATGGCTCGTTTCCCAACTCACCATCGCTGCTCCAAGACCATGTTCCGCTTATTGATTTTATCTGGTTTCAGCTTGTCAGACTCTCTGTGAAAACCAAAAAAGCGTACTCTTCTCTTCAATGCTTTGAGAGCATTATATCTTTTTTGCGAAATGATGTCAAGGTAGAAGTTGCTTCATAGATTGGTCCGTTATCTTCAAATTCCATATGCTACCATTTAAGTGAAATGTAAGCTTTTTCTTCCTTTTAAAAGGAAACTCATGCTTTCTGTACCAGATACGAATTTCTTTTATTTCTTTCAATAGGTAACTATTGACATTTCTTCCTCAATCAGGTAACTTATTAATAACAATTCGCATTATAAGAAGGAGGATTATTATGAAGGCAACCGGAATCGTACGTCGAATCGACGAATTAGGACGCATCGTTATTCCCATGGAGTTACGTCGCACACTCCATATCAGTGAGAGAGATGCTTTAGAGATTTTTACCGATGAAGACACCATCGTTTTGAAAAAATTCTCAGCTAGCTGTGCTTTATGCGGTCAAGAAGGCAATCTTATTCAATACATGGATAAACACATCTGTGCTTCCTGCAAAAAAGAAATTCAAAACATGCAGTAAGCGCCCTATAAAAGATAGCACCATTTGAAAAATGGTGCTATCTTTTTTTATTTTTGTTCTAAACTTTCCAATTGAGCACTCAAGTGGACCCAATTCTCATAGGCTTTCTCGATTAGTCTAGGTAATTCTTGATACCGGCTCAAAACCAATTGGATATTCTCTTGTTTCGAAAAATCGGGTTCTGCCATTGCCCACTCCAAGCCGATCTTCTCTTTTTCAAGTTCGGAGAGTTCTTTTTCAGCAGCTTGAAATGCTACTTCTAGTTGCCTACGAAGTTTTTGCTCTTCCTTACCTTTCTTTTCTTCTTTCTTTTCAGAGGTTTTGGAATCTGCTTTCTGATCTTCAAGGATTTGCTTCTCAGATTCTAAAACGGTTTGGTACCCGGTCCAGCCTCCCTCAATTACTCTAAAAAAGCCATCTTTCATTTCCCAAACCTTTTCGGCAACTTGGTCAATAAAAAATCTGTCATGAGAGACGAAAATCAAGGTTCCCGGAAAATTCGATAAAGCTTCTTCTAAAGATTCTTTTGCTACAATATCTAGATGATTGGTGGGTTCGTCCAATAGTAAACAATTAGCACCTTGCACAAAAAGCTTTGCCAACATCATACGACTGCGCTCTCCACCGCTCAAGGAACCTACTTTTTTAAAAACCTCTTCTCCGGTAATCAGAAAGCGCCCTAAGATGCTACGCGCTTCCCCATAGGTCATGGATTCACCTGCCGACATCATCTCTTCTAAGACCGTGTTTTGATCTTCTAAATCATCGAGTGCTTGGTGATAATAACTCCATTCCACACCGACTCCCCAGCGTACCTCTCCCCGAGTGGGTTCCTTAAATCCAGTTAAAATGGACAGTAAGGTACTTTTCCCTGCACCATTTGGTCCCACCAAGGCAATTCTTTCTCCCCGATAAACCGTTAAACTTAAAGGTCCAAACAGTTTTCTTTCGTAACTCTTCTCGAGGTCTTCAAGAATCAATACACGGTTTGCACTTCGAAAACGAGGCTTGAACTGTAGCTTCATGCTCGCTGCTGCTGCTTTTGGAGCTTCAATAGGATCCGACCTTGCTAACATTTTGGCTTTGCTTTTGGCCATGGTGGCTTTCGTACCGGCCTGGAACTTATCAATAAACCGTCGTAACTTTTTTCGTTCTTCTTCAGCTTGATTAAAAAGGTCGGCTTGCCGCCTCAAATTGTCCTTCTTTTGGAGTATGTAAGCAGAGTAATTCCCGCGAAAGGCTACCAAAGTCTGATGCTCAATTTCAAAGATCCTATTGACGACTCGGTCAAGAAAGTAGCGGTCGTGAGATACCAAAATGACTGCTCCTTTATAACTTCTCAGGTACTCTTCCAGCCACTCTACTGCTTCAATGTCTAAATGATTGGTTGGTTCGTCTAATAATAGCAAATCCGGTTTTTGCAACAAGACTCTTGCTAAAGCGGCCCGCATGCGTTGGCCTCCCGAAAGATCTTCGAGCTTGAGCGTGAAATCCGCTTCGTGAAATCCTAAGCCAAACAGAATTGCCCGAATCTCGCTTGTTATTGTGTATCCACCCAAATGTTCAAATTCTCCGGTCGATCTCGCATAACGATTGCAAATTTCCTCGAATCGAACCTCATCTCCATAGACCTTTGGGTCTGCCATTTCTTTCTCTAACATCCTGATGCGTTTTTCCAGCTCATCGATCTCCTGGAATACCGAACGCATCGAAGCCCATAAATCTATGGCATCCCCTAACTCGTCTTGTTGTCTTAACCAACCAAAACGAATACCGGAAGCTTTTCGGTAGAAGCTATCGTCCTCTCCGTCGTATTCCAATTCTCCGGTCAGGATTTTTAACAGAGTCGTCTTTCCTGTTCCATTTCTTCCGACCAAACCGATCCGATCGTTTTCATGGATTTCAAATTGAATATCCCCCAGCACTTTCGTACTGCCAAAATATTTAGATATTTGATACACTGATAATAAACTCAAGGGTATCACCTCGATTCAAAACTATTTTTTTATTCCTTCTTCCAAGATACTTTTCGTAAATATTGTTTTCTCATTTCGTCTCGCGGAAGCAAAGGCGGCCAAAGTACTGCTTTATCAGCCGGGAACCTCATAGCTGCCGATAAATTATCATAGATAGAATGATTGCTGTTGTGAAGTTCGTGGATAAGGGCCTTTACCTCGGAACGTGTTGATTGCCCGTCTCGAGGACAGCAAGAGGATACCGGTTCAAAGGGAAAGAATTTCCTTGCTGCACGAATCTCTTTTTCTCTTAAGTAGATCAACGGGCGAATGACTGTTAATCCCGCTCTGTCTTGAGGCGTTACCGGTAAAAAGGTCGTGATTTGCCCCGAATACAAGATACTCATCAAAAAGGTTTCTACGGCATCATCATGGTGGTGCCCTAAAGCCAACTTACCATAACCATTCTTTACTGCGACTCTGTTAATAGCACCTCTTCTAAAAAAGGCACATCGAGCGCAAGGACTTTGGTTCCCTTCTTTCGTAAAGATAACTTCTTTCATATGTGGGAGGTCTTCGTAAAACAATGGGATCTCCAATGTATCACATAAGTCTTGTAAGATCGGCCTTGGTGAAACTTCTGCAAAGCCTGGGTCAATGGACACGGCTGCTAATTCAAAAGGAATAACCGTCTGTTTTTGCAAAACCCATAAAGCGTACAACAAAAATGTAGAATCCTTCCCTCCCGAAAGGCCTACCATAATCCGATCCCCGGGGTCGATCATGTCAAATTCCATAATAGCTCGCCAGATCGGTTTACTATAATTTTTCGGTAAAATTCTGTTAAATGGCTCCATGTGGCTATACCTTCTTTATTTCGTTGTGTAGGTTATGGCTTTTCCAATAGGTAGAGTTCCTGGCGGCGAATCCCATAACGTTTCGCAATTAACTCGACGGCTTCTTTTTTGCTTTTTCCCTGCGTGAGCAACTGATCAAGTTGCAAACGTAATCCCTCTTGATCCGGTATGGTTTCAAGAACTTCCTTGGCACCTTCCAATAGTAGCACCAATTCACCCTTGATCTCGCGTTTTTCGATTTGATCTCGAAGCTCCTCAAGTGAACCCTGTATTGCTTCTTCAAAAATTTTGGTCAATTCTCGGACAATGACTATTCTCCGGGTAGGGTCACAATAAACCGATAGATCCGCCAAGGTTTTTTGAATTCGGTGGGGAGCTTCAAACAAGATCACCGTCCTCATTTCATCTGCAATTTCCTGTAAACGTTCTTTGCGGAGACTCCCCTTTACCGGTAAAAATCCTTCAAATACGAAACGTTCAGTGGGAAGGCCTGAGTAAACGAGGGCTGTAATTCCAGCGCTGGCTCCGGGAATTACTGTGTAAGGTATATTATTATCCATGGCTAATCGAACTAAATGGATCCCCGGATCTGAAATACCAGGGAGACCGGCATCACTGACCAAAGAAACCCTCTTACCCTCTTTTAATAATGAGAGAATTCGTTCTCCGGCAGAATTCTGATTATGCTCACGATAACTGATCATGGGCTTTTTGATTTCAAGGTGTTTTAAAAGCATCCCGGAGTGGCGTGTATCTTCGGCAGCGATGAAATCGGATTCTTGAAGGGTTCTCACGGCTCGAAAGCTGATGTCTTCAAGATTGCCAATGGGTGTTGCTACAAGAGCCAATAAGGCGGGTGTGTTTGGTTTATCGGATTGACTCTTCAAATCGTCCACCTCCTTGATAAAGATTGATCAGCTCCTCAGTATATTCACCGGATTGTTGATAAATGATGAGCGGACGCTCCACGATCAGCTCCGGATTTGCACCTTTGACGCTTTCTATAAAGACTAAATTCGGTGCTCGGTTCTTTTTTGATTGAATGAAAATCATTCGTTTCGGCTCAAGCCGATTTTCTTTCAAAACCATAATCAATTCTGCTAAGCGTTGCGGGCGATATACTATCGCTAATCGTCCCTTGGGTTTCAAGATTCTTGCGGCTTCTCGTACCCACTCTTCTAAACTGCCTGAAATCTCGTGCCGTGACATCGCTTTTTGCTGTACAGGATTGATAAGCCCTCTATTTAGAGAGCGATACGGTGGATTGCATACAACGAGTTGAAATACCCCAGTTCCCAAAAGAGTAGAGGTTCGGCAAAAATCAGCTTCGAGAACAGAGATGCGATGTTGCACTCCGTTCAAGAAAACCGACCTTAACGCCATATCTGACATTTCCTTTTGAATTTCCAGAGCAATGACTTTGACATCACTTCTTCTATTGGTTAGGATCAGGGGAATGACCCCCGATCCGGTACCAAACTCACATATGAAATCTCCTGCTTTCAAGTTCGTTAATTGAGCTAACAAAACTGCATCCATACCAAAGCAAAAGTATTCTGGCTTCTGTAGAACAACTAAACTGCTGTTTTCGAGCTTATCTAATCTCTCGCCGGTTTGTTGATAATATTCGCTCAAATCTGACATTAGGGTAAATTCCCTTTTTCTATGGGATCTTCATCCTCTTCTAAATCGATTTCGGGGAAAATAGACTTCGTCTTTGGACAGTTATCACAAGGAGTTTGCGGATTCACTAAAACGACCTCGTCTAGAGAAAATTCCCTTTCCTTGTTGGTTTCCGTTAATTTCACTCGAACGACCCCTCTGTTGGTACGGATATGCGTAACAACGCCTTCTCCCATGGTTGTTTCAACGAGGCTGCCAAGTTCAGGAACATCGAGCCCTTCCATGCCATAGCCTTCAGACTCATATTTTAAGC
>CAZAFY010000066.1:0-7568 GCA_964484445.1 uncultured Eubacteriales bacterium | reverse complement strand
CTTCAGGACCGGTCAGAATATTCTTGTGTGCAGTATCCATAGCCAAAACCACGGTCAAAGTGCCGTCCATGGAAAGCTGTAAGCGATCGCGAAGCACAGCACTGCCCACATCGCCAATGCCGATACCGTCGACATAGATCGGTCCGGCATTCACAGAACCAACTTTGCGCAAGCCATCATCGGAGATTTCAATCACATCCCCGAGTTCTGCCGAGTAGCTGCGGTCGCGCGGGAAACCCATCTCTTCTGCAAGACGAATCATACTGGCTTGATGACGATATTCCCCGTGGAATGGAATCAGATTCTTCGGCTGAACCAAGTTCAGGATCATCTTGATTTCTTCACGACTTCCATGACCGGAAACATGCACATCGGCCATGCCTTGGTGGATCACGGTAGCACCGCATCGGTACAAGCCATCGATTACGCGATTAACCAATCGTTCATTGCCCGGAATGGGAGAAGAGGACATAATTACCAAATCCCCTTGACGAATATTGACTTTTTGATGGCTTTGTGCGGCCATACGGGTCAAACCGGCTAAGGGTTCTCCTTGCGAACCGGTGGAAATAATCAACAGTTCATTATCTTTGTAGGAATTGATGTTCTCGATTGGGATGTAATTCTTATCGATGAATTTCAAGTAGCCTAAGCGAGCTGCAATCTCAATGTTATTGATCATGCTACGACCCACTGCTGAGACTTTACGGCCAAACTTTTCTGCAACATCAAAGACTTGCTGAATGCGGTGGAGGTTTGAAGCAAATGTAGCAACAAAGATGCGGCTCTCGGTATGAGTGCGCAACATTTCTTCAAAGGTTTTTCCTACAATACGTTCTGATTTGGTGTATCCTTCTCGTTCGGCATTGGTGGAGTCAATCATTAGAGCCATGACCCCTTCTTGACCGTAGGCCGCTAATTTCTTCAAATTAAACGTAGGTCCGCTAACCGGGGTTTGATCGATTTTAAAATCACCGGTATGAATCAAAATGCCGCTTGGAGTGCGAATGGCCAACGAGAAGCTGTCGGGAATGGAATGATTGTTCTGGATAAACTCAACCTTAAAAGAGCGGCCCAATTGGATGACGTCTCCGTTTTTAATCGTATAGGTTTCGGCATTGACCTTATGCTCTTTAAGTTTGTTGCTCAATAACCCCAAGGTCAACCCGGAACCGTAAATCGGCACCTGGATTTCCTTAAGTAAATATGCAACGGCTCCAATATGATCTTCATGACCATGGGTCAAGCACATGCCCTTGATCAAATCCTTGTGTTCTATGAGGTACGAAAAATTTGGGATGATATAGTCAATTCCGGGCATATCATCGCCCGGGAACTTCAATCCGGCATCAATAATCATAATCTCTTGGCCGAAGCGAAGTACCGACATGTTCTTCCCGATTTCGGCGACTCCCCCAAGGGGAATGAGTTGTAGTTTGTTTTGTTTCTTTGCCATACTTCCTCCTTCTTTGCTCAAACATCCTTATCTATATTTTACTCTGTATTGACTATTTTAACAACAGCTATTTTCACAATTTTGATATTTTTATGAACATTTTATATAGAAAAGGATATATTGAGCTCACTGTCGAATTTTTTAATGTTAAAATTTAACTAAGAATCACTCTGTCAGGAGGAAACCATGCTAACCTTTCAATCGGTCAGTAAGACCTATAAAAATCAGGTATGTGCTTTGGATGATGTATCCTTTACCATAGAACGCGGAGAATTCGTTTATTTAGTTGGCCCGAGCGGTGCAGGAAAATCCACCATTCTTCGACTTTTAACTGCTGAAGAGAAACCGACATCCGGTCAAATCATCATAGAAAATCAAGTGGTCAATCGGCTACGCAGAAGCCGAGTCGCGGCGTTACGTAGACGTTTGGGCGTCGTCTTTCAAGATTTTCGTCTCTTACCCAATAAAACGGTCCATGAAAATGTTGCCTTTGCCATGCAGGTGGTGGAAGCTCCTGCAGCGACGATCCGCAACCGTGTTCCATTGCTTTTGGAACTTGTAGGCTTGAGCGGCCGTCAACATTCTTATCCGAATCAACTCTCCGGTGGAGAACAGCAGCGGGTTGCTTTAGCTCGAGCCTTAGCCAATGATCCCGGAATCCTCATCTGCGATGAACCGACCGGTAATTTAGACCCGGCAACCTCCTGGGAAATCATGCGGTTGCTGAGTTTGGTGAATGAACGAGGAATGACCATTCTCATGGCAACACATGACAGTGAAATGGTGAATCGAATGAAACATCGAGTCATTGTGATCGAAAATGGCAAAAAGGTCAGAGACCGCGTGGAAGGGGGATACCTCAATTGAAACCCCATACCATCGCTTATTATTTCAGAGAAGCGTTTCATGATATGCGTCACAACGGCGGCATGATGTTTGCATCGGTCGGTATTACCTTAGTCATGTTCATTATACTTGGTTTTTTTATGCTTGTTACTGCCAATCTAGAGTATATGGCTAAGGACGTAGAAGGCAAGCTTGAAATAACGGCGTATTTGAAAGACGAGATCTCGCAAGAACGCATCGCTGCATTAACCCAAGAAATCGCTCTCGTTCCCGGGGTCAAATCCAGCACATTCGTCTCCAACAGCGAAGCTCTGCAACGCTTAGGCGAACGGTTGGGAGATCGCAAAGATCTCTTGGCATCCTATGAAGCCGACAATCCTCTACGTCATTCCTTTGAAGTATATGCAACCGAAGGTGATAAAGTGATAGCCCTCGCGGAAGGCCTGCAAAAACTGCAAGGGATCGCTGAAGTCCGCTATGGCAGAGAAGAAGTGGAGAAGCTGATGAGCATGACCCAGGCCTTGCGCATTGGGATGTTGCTCTTGGTGGCGGGGCTCTCGGTAGCAACCTTATTTGTCTTGATGAATACGATTCGGCTTACTGTTTATGCTCGGAGGCAGGAAATACAAATCATGAAATTTGTTGGTGCCTCAGATTGGTTCATACGCTGGCCCTTCCTTCTTCAGGGGATGTTGTTAGGGTTATTGGGAGCCTTGGTAGCAGGCGGAGTCTTATTTTTACTTTATTCGCGATTGAATCAATATGTAGCCGTTGAGATCCCCTTTCTGCCCTTGATCCCCATGATGCCTTATTTGTTACATCTAATTCGAAATCTAGCGCTTGGTGGAATTATAATCGGTTTCTACGGTAGTATGATGTCCTTGGGACGCTATTTGAACGTATAAGGAGGGTGAATCACTTGAAACGATCAAAATGGATCCTAATGCTCTTGATTTGCAGTTTGATTCTGGTTCATCCATGGGTTTTTGCCGATGAAATCGACGATTACGAAGATGCTTTGGAAGCGGCGAATGCCCAAAAGCAAGATCTTTGGGGTAAAATCCAATGGGCAGAGCAACAGACCAACAGCATCCTTTACGAATTATCGGTGGTGGACTGGGAATTGGATTGGACCGAGAATCAAATCACCGAGATCACCGGTTCGAAGAATGTGGTCAATATGAACATCCAAGCCGGTAATATCCAATTAGAAGAACTTAATCGGCAAATTGCTGCTCAAGATCAGGTCTCGAGGCAGCGCTTACGCTCACTATATGAAAATGGAAGTATCAGTTATTTAGAAGTTTTCTTTGGTAGCACTTCATTTAGTGAGTTCTTGACTCAGTTTGAACAGATCACACAGCTTTTTCAGAAAGATATAGAGATTTTAGAAACGCAACAAAAGCTAAGGGCTGAACAAGAAGCTGCTAATCAACAATTAAAAGCCAATTATGACTACTTGGCCTCGTTGGAGTATCAAGCACAGGTCCGAGAAACAGAATTATCGGATAAACGCGTTGAGCGAAGTCTACTTATGGACAATATTTTGAGCCAGAAAGAATACTGGTTGCAAGCCTATGAGGAGTTTGAACGACAAGCCGTTGCATTAGAAGCAACGATTCGAGAGTTGCAAAAACAAAATCAAGGTCCAAGTTACGGCACCGGAGTCTATTCCTGGCCGGTTCCCAGCACTCACAGAACCACCGATGAGTTCGGTTGGCGCGATGACCCCTTTGGTGGTTATAATACGAATTTCCATGGAGGTCTCGATATTGCCGGGTATTATGGAGCCGAGATCAAATCCGTTGACGGAGGTACCATCATCTATGCCGGGTGGAATTCCGGGGGTTATGGTAATCTAGTTATGGTCGACCATGGCAATGGCATTGTCACCTTGTATGGTCATTGCTCCGAGATTTTAGTAGACGTTTGGGATGTTGTCGATCGAGGAGATGTGATCGCTTTGGTTGGCAGCACCGGTTGGAGCACCGGGCCTCACTTACATATTGAATTCCGTGTAGACGGAGAACGTGTAAATCCAAGAGATTATATCGGCTGGTAAAGTCAAAAGATAAGGAGCTTACCATGAACGAAAACGAAGTTAAAGTCGATCAAGTGGAGACGATGCCGAGTGTAACTCCGAAAAAGAAACTCAACGAAACCCCTGTTTTGTTTTTCCTTGGGTGTGTTTTGGTAGCAGCCGCTTTGGTTTTCAATGGATATCAACTATGGCGCCGGACCCAACTCGTCAACACCCCCGGTCAAGGAAATGCACAAGATAACACGGCTTTAATCACCGAATTGATCAGCCAAGACGAGGAACTCTATGCTTTTTTAGAAGCATACCAGTATGTATCGGTCAATTCTACTTTAGAGCCCAATAACGAGGCCTTGATTGATGGTGCCATAGATGGCATGCTGAAAACCTTAGGTGATGATTATGCTTCTTATTATGAAGCGGACGACTTTGCTATGAAGATGGATGATCGAAGCGGTTTTTACTCTGGGATTGGCGCTTCCGTTATCACCAGCGGAGGCTATATCACTATTGTACAACCCTATGAAAATTCACCGGCCAAAGCAGCCGGACTGCAAACCGGGGATCAAATCTTAGCGGTAGATGGTACCGATGTGGTCGGTTGGTCTACGCAAGACGGAATCGTTTTAGTGCGCGGTGAAGTTGGCACCGATGTGGTGTTGACGATCCGAAGACCCGGGCAAAAAGACGATTTTGAAGTCAGCATCACGCGAGCTTTAGTCGAAACGATTACCGTTACCGGTAGTATGACTGAAGAGGGTATTGCGACGATCATCATATCATCGTTTAACGATCAAACCGGCAAACAACTTCAGTCTTACATTGAGGACTTCCGTGCCCAAGGAATGAAAGGGCTCATCCTTGATTTACGCAATAATGGAGGTGGCACACACACCGGTGTGGTGGAAAGTGCCAAACTCGTGGTTCCCGAAGGCAAGATCTTCTCTATTACCTATGCCAACGGGTATACAAACGAAGAGTTCTCCACCCTCAAAGACCGTGGCTTTCCCATGGTGGTATTAGTCAATCAATACAGCGCCAGCGCTTCCGAAGTCTTAGCAGGCGCTTTGCAAGACAGCGGTGTCCCTTTAGTAGGGGTTCTGACCTATGGTAAAGGGGTAGGACAGAGCTCTAGCGGTTTGAGCAACGGGTCCGGGTTAACCTTCACCACCAGCAATTGGTACACACGTGACGGAAACTGGGTAGCCGGAGTGGGATTGATACCAGATATCATCATTGTTTCTCCAAGCTTCCCATTAGGGGTCATTGAAAACGAAAAAATCAAAACCAGCGATCTTCAGTTGTTGCAAGTCAAATTAACGGCCTTAGGGTTTCCTGTTACAGAAGAAAGCTTTGGTGATCTGACCCAACAAACCATAGCGGCGTATCAAGAATCGGTGGGTCTAACCCCCAGCGGCAATTTGGATCTGGACACCGTGCAGCAACTCAATGCTGACTGTTATGCCTTGCCGGAAGCCGACACCGACATCCAGTGGCAAACTGCACTAAATACACTCATAGAGCTCATAGAAGATTAATTTTGAAGATCAAATAGAAAACCGCCAGACAGGAGCGTGGATCATGGCCTTATTTGAACTGCATTCTCCTTATCAACCCGCCGGCGACCAACCCAAGGCCATTGAAAAAATGGTGCAAGGTGTTGAGCAAGGTTACCGAGGGCAAACCCTGTTGGGCGTCACCGGATCGGGCAAAACCTTTGCCATTGCCAACGTGATCGCCCAAACCCAAAAACCGACCTTGGTTTTGGCACACAATAAGATTCTGGCAGCTCAACTTTGTAGTGAGTTCAAAGAATTCTTTCCCAACAATGCTGTGGAATATTTCGTTTCCTACTATGATTATTATCAACCGGAAGCCTATATCCCCCAAACCGATACCTACATTGAAAAAGACAGTTCGATCAATGAAGAAATCGACAAACTACGCCATGCCGCTACTACCGCCTTGCTCTCTCGCCGCGATGTTATCATCGTGGCTTCTGTTTCTTGTATCTACGGCTTGGGTTCACCGGCAGAATATTTGAATCTCCACTTGCACTTAGAAGTGGGGGAGACGATTCGCCGCGATGACATCTTACGCCGCTTGGTCGCCATCCAATACCAACGCAACGAAATCGATTTTCAGAGGGGACGGTTCCGTGTCCGCGGTGACACCTTAGAAGTAATCCCCGCCAACACATCTGAATTTGCCTACCGCATTGAAATGTTCGGAGACGAAGTCGAACGTATCTCACACGTTAATATTATTACCGGAGAAGTTTTGGAAACCCCGACCGCTATCGACATTTTCCCGGCTAGCCACTATGTGACTTCCGAAGAAAATGTTAAACGTGCCATAGCCGATATTGAAGCCGAATTGGAAGAGCGTATTGCCTGGTTCAAAGAACGCGATCTTCTGGTAGAAGCTCAGCGCATTAAGCAGCGAACCGAATACGATTTGGAAATGCTCATGGAAATGGGCTTCTGCAGCGGAATTGAGAATTACTCCAGACCCCTTTCAGGGCGGATGCCCGGTAGTGCTCCCGACGTGTTACTAGATTATTTTCCCGATGACTTCTTGTTGGTGGTTGACGAATCACATGTCAGCATTCCCCAAGTTCGGGGGATGTATGCCGGTGACCGAGCGCGTAAAGAAAAGCTGATCGAATACGGTTTCCGTCTGCCATCGGCGTTTGACAATCGCCCCTTGACCTTTAACGAATTTGAAGCGCGCTTCAAACAAGCGGTCTTTGTCTCGGCAACACCGGGGCCGTATGAAGCAGAACATAGTCAGCAGACGGTAGAAATGATCATTCGACCCACCGGCCTAATCGACCCAACCTTGAGTATTCGGCCCACCATGGGTCAGATCGATGACCTTTTGGCGGAAATCAAAAAACGCACGGCCGTAGATGAACGAGTGCTAGTGACGACACTGACCAAGAAAATGGCTGAAAATCTCACCGAGTATCTCGGTCAACTCGGTGTCAAAGTTCGCTATTTGCATCATGATATTGACGCTTTGGAGCGCATGGAGATTATCCGCGATTTACGCTTGGGTGTATTCCATGTTTTGGTGGGAATCAACCTTTTACGTGAGGGATTGGATTTGCCGGAAGTCAGCTTTATTGCAATCTTGGATGCCGACAAAGAAGGCTTCTTGCGATCAGATCGTGCCTTGATTCAGACAATAGGCCGGGCGGCACGTAACGTGAACGGAACCGTGTTC
>CAZAFY010000065.1:0-7578 GCA_964484445.1 uncultured Eubacteriales bacterium | reverse complement strand
TTGTGTGAATTACGCTGCCCAGACTTTGCAATCTATCTGGTACAGGAGGGAGAAATCAAATGAATAAACCAAAATTAATGCAAGGAAACGAAGCCTGTGTTGCCGGTGCTTTGGCTGCCGGTATTGGCTTCTATGCAGGATATCCGATCACTCCCTCTACTGAAATCGCAGAATTGTTAGCTGAAGCTCTTCCCAAAAGAGGCGGCTATTTTATCCAAATGGAAGATGAAATTTCCAGCATGGGAGCAACGATCGGTGCCAGTTTAGTCGGTAAAAAATCAATGACCGCTACCTCCGGTCCGGGATTTTCTTTGAAGCAAGAAAACTTGGGCTTTGCAGTAATGACAGAAGTGCCTTGCGTTGTAGTCAACGTACAAAGAAGTGGACCAAGCACAGGAGTTCCTACGGCTCCTTCTCAAGGTGATGTTATGCAAGCTCGTTGGGGAACACATGGGGATCATGCAATAATTGCTTTATCACCATCTTCTGTTCGCGAAGCCTTTGATGTTACGGTCAGAGCTTTCAATTTATCTGAAAAGTACCGCACTCCTGTTATTTTGCTTTTTGATGAAATCGTGGGACACATGCGTGAAAGAATCGAAATACCGGAAGCCGGTAGCTACGAAGTCATCGACCGCGCAAAGACAACCTTACCTCCTTCTGAATACTTACCTTATGACGCTCCGATGGATGGCGTCGCTCCGTTAGTACCTTTTGGTACCGGGTATCGTTTCCATGTTACCGGATTAACGCATGATCGAACCGGTTTTGCAACCAGCAAACCGAAAGAGATCGATTACAAACTGCGTCGATTAGTAACAAAAATCGAAATGAACCTTGACGACATTTTGCAATGGGAAACTTTGGGATGTGATGATGCCGATATTGTTATTGTAGCTTATGGCGGTACTGCACGCTCAGCAAAAGCGGCTATGGAAATGGCCAGAGAAAAAGGTTATAAAGTGGGGTTGTTCCGTCCCATTACGATTTGGCCGTTCCCTGCGGAACCCTTGAAAGAGGTTACTGCCGGCAAACGTGTGATTGTGGCTGAAATGAATCTTGGTCAAATTGCTTTAGAGGTTGAAAGAGTCTTAAGAAAAGACATCGAAAAGGTCAATCGTGTGGACGGAGAACCGTTAACGCCGCAGGAAATCGTTGACCAAATTGAGGGGGTTTAGCCATGAGTAACGGAAGAGAATTACTGCGCATCAACAAAATGCCTCACATTTGGTGTCCCGGATGCGGCAATGGCATCATTACTTCTCAGGTGCTCAGAGCCATTCAAGAATTAGGATTAGATCAAGATAAAATCGTGGTTGTCTCGGGAATTGGCTGTTCATCGCGTGCTCCGGGGTATCTTGATTTTTCTACACTGCATACGACCCATGGAAGGGCCTTAGCATTTGCAACCGGCGTAAAATATGCAAATCCGGAGCTTACCGTTATTGTACTGACCGGAGACGGAGATAGCGCTGCTATTGGCGGAAACCATTTGATTCATGCTTGCCGCAGAAACATTGACATTACTACCATCGTTTTCAATAACTCGATTTATGGTATGACAAGCGGCCAATATTCACCCTTAACTCCTACCGACAGCCTAGCAACGACAGCTCCTTATGGAAATATT
Source organism: uncultured Eubacteriales bacterium (assembly GCA_964484445.1). Classification (GTDB taxonomy): domain Bacteria; phylum Bacillota; class JAAYKD01; order JAAYKD01; family JAAYKD01; genus CALCNS01. The sequence continues at coordinate 5,948 of CAZAFY010000065.1, read as the reverse complement.
GATCGACCCTTTGATTTATGTGCCTTAGGACAAGCCGCAGGTGCCACCTACGTAGCTCGTTCCACTACATATCATACCAACCAGTTACGTGATTATATTAAAAAGGGAATCCAAAACAAAGGATTTTCGCTCATCGAAGCTGTAACACATTGTCCAACCTATTTTGGTCGCAAGAATAAAATAGGTGGTCCGGTTGAAATGTTGAATTGGCAAAAAGATCATGCTGTAACACTGAAAGCAGCGGAAAAGTTATCTGAAGAAGAAATGGTCGGAAAGTTTACGATTGGTGAGATTTACAATAAACCTGCTTTAGAATATTGCGAAGCTTATGCAAAAGTGATGGCGAATTCGGAGGGTAAGAAATAATGAAAAAGCAAACTGAAATTCGTTTGAGCGGTTCAGGTGGTCAAGGTATCATTACTGCCGGAATTATCCTTGCGGAAGCTGCTTTGTATGACGGATTAAATGCTCTGCAAAGTCAATCGTACGGACCTGAAGCCCGTGGTGGTTCCAGTAAAGCGGAAGTAATCATTTCTGAACATGAAATCAATTATCCAAAGGTTACCAGTCCCGATATTCTGGTCTCCTTAACACAAGATTCCTATGATAAATATAAAGTTGGTGTTTCTGCGAAATCGATCGTCGTTTTAGATGATTCGATCGAAGCGGATGTAGATGCTGAATATACGGTTTACCAAATACCGGTTTTAGAGATTGCCCGAACTCAATTGCGTCCAGTCGTGGCTAATATTGTAACGTTAGGTGTTTTACAAAAACTTACGCAATGTGTAAGTTATGAATCACTCGAAGCTGCGGTTCTTGATCGTGTTCCCAAAGGTACTGAAGCTCTAAACAAAAAAGCCCTAGCAGCAGGTGCAGAAGCAGCAACAAAATTCATCCTCTAATAGAATCATCGTTATTGCAGGAAAATAACTCAGCATTTTCCTGCAATAATGAGTGCCCTCTCGGTTTTCCGGGAGGGTAGCTTACGTTAATATTAAACAAAAAAGGAATCGGAGGCGACCTGTAGATGAATGACAGAGAAGATATTCGAAACAAAGTAGAGAAATGGGATAAGGGCGTTGTAGCCAAGACGATTTCGCGCTTTCCGGAAAGAAAGACACCCTTCTTGAGTACATCCGGTTATGAAGTAAAAAGAGTGTATAGTCCTCTCGACATTGAAGAGTTGGATTATAACAGTGACTTAAGTTTGCCGGGAGAATACCCGTATACACGTGGTGTACAACCTACGATGTATCGCGGACGTTTTTGGACGATGCGTCAATATGCTGGTTTTGCTTCAGCGGAAGAATCCAATGAACGTTATAAATATCTATTGCAACAAGGGCAAACCGGTTTATCTGTCGCTTTTGATCTACCCACACAAATTGGATACGATTCCGATCATCCTTTATCTCAAGGTGAAGTTGGAAAAGTTGGTGTGGCAATTGATTCTTTAGCGGACATGGAAATCCTTTTTGACGGGATTCCTTTGGATAAAGTCAGTACATCGATGACGATCAATGCTCCGGCTGCTGTCCTGTTAGCAATGTATATTGCCGTTGCCGAAAAGCAAGGCGTGTCCATTGAAAAGTTAAGTGGAACGATTCAAAATGATATTCTGAAAGAATATATTGCCCGAGGAACCTATATTTTTCCGCCGAAACCTTCTATGAGGTTGATCACCAATATTTTTGAATATTGCGCCAAAGAAGTGCCGGAATGGAATACCATTAGCATCTCCGGTTATCACATTCGTGAAGCCGGCTCCGATGCTGCACAAGAAATTGCATTTACGATTGCCGATGGAATTGCTTATGTAGAAGCGGCTATCAAAGCAGGATTAAATGTAGATGACTTTGCTCCAAGACTCTCTTTCTTCTTTAATGCCCACAATGATTTATTTGAAGAAATCGCGAAATTTAGAGCAGCCCGGCGTTTATGGGCTAAAATAATGAAAGACCGGTTCCATGCAACCAACCCCAAATCAATGATGTTGCGTTTCCATACGCAAACAGCGGGTTCTATGTTAACGGCGCAGCAACCGGACAATAATATCATTCGCGTTACATTACAGGCTTTAGCAGCTGTTCTAGGCGGAACACAGTCTTTACATACGAATTCTCGTGATGAAGCGCTTGCTTTGCCTACAGAAGACGCAGTACGGATTGCACTTAGAACACAACAAATCATTGCGTATGAAAGCGGTGCAGGGGATACCATAGACCCATTGGCAGGTTCCTATTATATTGAAGCGATTACCAATACACTGGAAAAAACCGCGGAAGATTATTTGAAGAAAATCGATGATCTGGGTGGAGCCGTCGTCGCCATTGAGCAAGGGTACATTCAGCAGGAGATTCAAAATAGTGCATATACGTGGCAACAGGAAATTGAGAAAGGCGAACGCATTGTGATCGGTGTCAATAAGTTCACAATGAAAGAACCTTCTCCGAAGGGCTTGTTGCGAGTAGATCCCAAGGTTGGAGCTATGCAGATACAAAAAATCAATAACCTCAAGGCCAAACGCGATCAGAAGGCTGTAGACGAGGTTCTAGTGAAATTGAAATCAGCCGCCGAAACCGATACCAATTTAATGCCTTTAATCCTCGAAGCTGTAAAGGCATATGCAACGTTAGGCGAAATCTGCGATGTACTTCGTGACGTGTTTGGTGAATACCAAGCATCGGTATCAATATAAAGGGGGAGACAAAATGTCAAATCCAATTCGAGTTTTAGTAGCAAAACCGGGACTAGACGGACATGACCGCGGGGCTAAAGTCATAGCTCGTGCTTTCAGAGATGCAGGCATGGAAGTGATTTATACCGGTTTACGTCAAACCCCAGAGCAAATCGTTGAAACTGCCATCCAAGAAGACGTTGATATGATTGGTGTCTCCATTTTATCGGGTGCTCATAATTATCTTTTCCCAAAGATCATGGAGTTGTTGAAGGAAAAGAATGCAACCGATATCAAAGTCATTGGTGGCGGTGTTATTCCGGATGAGGATATTCCTTTCTTAAAAGAACAAGGTGTGCTTGAAATTTTCACACCGGGAACTTCAACGGTTGATTGCGTTGAATTTGTCCGTCAGCATGTCCAGAAATAAGTTATCGGAAAAAGAACAAGGGTTGCTTCAAGGTTTACAGCAGCGTAATAAACGCCAACTGGCAAAAGCTATTACTTATGTTGAAAACAACTTTTTGCAATCTAGACCTTTCATGGGAGATTTGCATCAAACTGTGACATTAGGCAGAAGCGATGTGATCGGAATCACCGGTCCACCGGGAGCCGGCAAGAGTACATTAACAGGCAAGTTGATTCAGCATTATCGTACGTTGGGGAAGGAAATAGGTGTCATTCTGATCGATCCCACCAGTCCTTTCAGCGGAGGGGCGATTTTAGGAGATCGAATCCGGATGAGTGAGAGCTTTACAGATTCGGGCGTTTTCATCAGAAGCATGGGCTCCAGAGGACGCTTAGGAGGACTTTCTGCTGCCACTCAAGATGCGATCAAGTTAATGGATGCTTATGGATTTGACATCATCCTTATCGAAACCGTTGGTATTGGTCAGGCCGAAACTGAAATTGTTGAGACCGCGGATCTAACGGTTGTAGTTTCAGTACCCGGATTAGGTGATGATATTCAAATCAGTAAAGCAGGGATCATGGAGATCGGAGATCTCTTTGTTGTAAATAAAGCCGACAAAGAAGGAGCCGAGCGGGTTGTTACCGAAATAAATATGATGCTTGATTTAGCACCCAAAGGACAAATCCGACCCCCTGTCATTAAAACAGTTTCCACAAAGGGCACCGGAATCGATCTCTTAGCAGATGCCTTGAATCGGGTAAAAGAACAATCCATAATCAGTGGCAAGTGGCAAAAACAAAGAGAAGAGCGCTTATGGAAAGAACTCGAAAGCAATGTTGAGGCGCAATGGAATCAAATTTTGATCAACAGTTCTTTATATCGTAATCGAGAGATCCTGTTGAAAGAGTTATCAGAAGGAAAAACCAATGCGTATTCGGTAGCGCTCTCTATTCTTAAAGAATTGGAACTTCCATCGGTTCATGGTATGAAAAAAGGAGTTAACGCAATGTTACAAAAAATCGATCATCTTGGAATTGCTGTCAAAGATCTTGCACAGGCAATAAAATTTTATCAGGAAGTCTTAGGATTAGAGTTAAAAGGGACCGAGGTCGTTGAAGAGCAAATGGTCACTGTAGCGATGTTGAAAATCGGGGAGAGCAAAATCGAACTTTTGGAACCTACCTGTGACGACAGTCCGATTGCCAAGACCATTGAAAAAAGGGGAGAAGGCATCGCTCACGTAGCGTTCCAAGTAGACAACATTGAAGAAACCCTCGCACAATTAAAAGCTGGCGGGGCAAGATTGATTGATGAAACCCCTAGAATTGGTGCCGGTGGGGTAAAAATTGCATTTGTCCATCCAAAATCCACCTTCGGTGTTTTGGTGGAGCTATGTGAAAAACACTAAAGCAGTAGGAGGAATGGGATTTTTATGGATAAGATTCAAGAACTAGCTCAGAAGAGAGCAACCGTTGCCCAAGGTGGCGGTGAGAAAAGAGTGCAGAGACAACATGCTGCCGGTAAAAAAACAGCGAGAGAAAGAATCCTTTATGTTTTAGACCAAGATAGTTTTGTTGAACTGGACACCTTTGTGACCCACCGTTGTACAGCTTTCGGTATGGAAAATACAGAAGCACCCGGAGAAGGCGTCATTACCGGCTACGGTACAGTCGATGGCCGACTCGTTTATCTCGCAGCCCAGGATTTTACCGTGATTGGTGGATCTTTAGGTGAAATGCATGCCGCCAAAATTTGCAAAGTTATGGATCTAGCCGTGAAAATGGGTGCGCCGTTCATTTCAATCAATGACTCCGGCGGTGCTAGAATTCAAGAAGGCGTCGATGCTTTAAAAGGCTATGGCGATATATTCTATCGTAATACACTCGCGTCCGGTGTCATTCCGCAGATTTCTGTTATTATGGGGCCGTGTGCCGGCGGAGCAGTCTATTCTCCTGCTTTAACAGACTTTATTTTCATGACGAATTACGCCAATATGTTTATTACCGGACCTCAAGTCGTTAAATCAGTGACTGGAGAAGATGTCAGCGCCGATGCCTTAGGAGGCTCTGCGATCCATGCTTCAACCAGCGGCGTAGCTCAATTTGTGGGGAACTCCGATGAAGAAACCTTAGATATGGTTCGAACACTGATCGGTTTTATTCCTTCTAACAACCTGGAAACAACCCCGGTTGTCCCCAGTGAAGATTCACCCACCCGAACCGATGAAGGATTACGCAACATCGTACCCGAGAGTCCAAATCGCCCCTACGATATGCGCGATATTATGACGAATGTTGTCGATGATCAGAATTTCTTTGAAGTTCAAGCGGCTTATGCTGCAAACATGATCACTGGTTTTGGCCGTCTTAACGGTCGCAGCGTTGGCATAATCGGCAATCAACCAAAAGTTATGGCCGGATGTTTGGACATTAATGCTTCCGATAAAGCATCGAGATTTATCCGCTTCTGTGATGCTTTCAATATCCCACTAGTAACCTTCACAGATACACCTGGATATTTGCCTGGTGTTAGCCAAGAACATGGCGGTGTGATTCGTCATGGTGCAAAATTGCTTTATGCTTATTCAGAAGCAAACGTTCCTAAATTGACCGTGATCACCCGTAAAGCTTATGGTGGTGCATACATAGCGATGTGCAGCCGTCATCTTGGAGCCGATATGGTCTTTGCTTTACCGAACGCAGAAATAGCTGTTATGGGCCCGGATGGAGCTGCAAACATTATTTTTAAAGATGAGATTAAAGATGCAGCCGATCCCATGAGCAAACGTCAAGAAAAAATTGATGAGTATCGCAATAAATTTGCCAATCCTTATGTAGCAGCTTCACGTGGCTTTGT
>CAZAFY010000064.1:0-7587 GCA_964484445.1 uncultured Eubacteriales bacterium | reverse complement strand
GCTATATGCAGGATACCGTGATCGCAAATGCTGACTACGATTTGTTCCGCGATAAAAATTACCACGCTTACTTAGCAAGATTGATCGAAAGCAACAAACCAAAAGTCGATTTAACAGAACACATGAAGTTATCGGTAAAACCTTCTCCCAGAGGAAGTATGCCGAGTGCGGCCTTCTCCTCAGATGAACGGCCGAAGGCTTCTTGTGGCAGTTGTGAAATCAGTATTGTTGATCAGCACGGTAACTGGCTTCAAATCATGAACACCATTCAAGGTAGCGGCATACCGGGAGTCGTCGTGGGGGGTGTACCCATGGGAGGAAGTTCAGCCGGAACCAATGGCTTTGAAGGGATGCAAGTTAAATTGGTCCCGGGTGCTCGAACTCGTTTGATTATGGGTCACACCATCATTATGAAAGATCAAAAGCCTGTTCTTATGACCGGTAGTCCGGGCAATCCCTCTTTCTCACAAGCACAAATGCTTACAAATCTTTTATTCTATAAAATGGACCCGTTTACTGCCGGCTATATGCCAAGAATGTATGGATTTATGGGAGACACGACGATCCTTATCGAAGACCGAATTCCACCGGAGGTTATTGCAGATTTACGCAAACTGGGTTCTGACCTGTTGGTTACGGAGCCGTGGGATTCACACACCGGCTCTTTCCAAACCTGCTTCCGCAACGAGCTTGGCATCTTAGGAACTACAGTTGATCCAAGAAGATGCGGGGTAGCCGATGGGATAAAGCAATGATCCATATCACCATACCCGGAAAACCTCCCATAAGTGTTCAAACCCTGGTGCTCGACTTCAATGGCACTTTGGCTTGCGACGGTGTCCTCTCCGATTCGGTCAAGGAAAAGCTACGGTCTTTGAAGGACTCCGTCAATATCATTGTGGCTACCGCCGATACTCATGGAACGGCCAAAGCTCAATGTGCAGACCTTGGCATTCCTGTTGAAACCTTTCCGGAGGCGCAAGCTGCAGCTTTCAAATTTAAAATTGTTCAAAACATCGTTGGCGGAGTCGCTTGCATTGGTAATGGATTCAATGATGCACCCATGTGCGAGATCGCAGATATATCAGTCGCGGTCATTGGTTGTGAGGGGTGTTGGACTGGTTTGTTATCTTCATGCGATATTGCAGTTACTTCCATTGAAGCCGCCCTTGAATTATTCATGAGACCTATACGGATCCAAGCTACCCTACGCACATAAATAAAAGACAGGCCGTTGTTTAAAATCAACGACCTGTCTTTTTCTATGGATTTATTGTTAATTTTGATCTCAGTAATTGAATTTCCTTTTGATAACGCTCCAACTCATTGGGTGTCTCCAAATTGAAAGGTAAACCCGATAGAGCTGGATGCTGAATAAAGCGGACGATCGCTTCTAAACCAATACTCCCCTCGCCTAAAACCGCATGCCTGTCTTTATGACTCTCAAATGGATTCATGTTATCATTGACATGAACGCCTTTGATTTTATTAAGACCAACAACACGGTCCATTTGATCGAAGACCTCCCCCAGTCGGGTCACGATGTCATATCCGGCTGCATGTAGATGACAAGTATCAATGCAGATCCCTAATCGCTCAGAATGACGGACCCCTTGGATGATATGTTTTAGCTCTTCAAAAGTCGAGCCAATCTCAGAACCTTTTCCAGTCATCCCCTCCAGCAAGACCCAAGGACCTTCCGGTCCTGTCAAAACGGTGTTCAACGCCTTGATAATAAATTCCGTTCCTCTTTCCACGCCTAAACCAACATGACTTCCCGGGTGGAAAAGATATCTGGCATTCTCTATTTGTTTGACTCTTTCATAATCATCTTGCAGGATACTCAAAGCAAACGTCCGAACCTCTTCCTTATCGGATGACAAGTTCATAGTATAAGGCGCATGGGCCAAAATCGGTCCAAATTGATGCTCTTGCGCTATAGCATGGTACGCTAATAAATCATGTTGATCAAGGGCTTTGGCTGCCCCACCTCGAGGATTACGCGTAAAGAACTGAAAGGTATTTGCCCCAATCGATACTGCATTATTTGCAGCCTCTTCAAATCCTTTGGCGATCGATAAATGGCAGCCTATATAAAACTTATTCAATTTTCTTCTCCTTGTCTTCAGAAATATTGTCCTTGGGAAGGCCCCAGAACATATATCCCCCTTTTACCCTTGCCCAGCGAGTGATCTTTAAATTTCTGGGAATCAGAGAAGCAAACGTCTCTAAATCCAACTTGTATTCTTTGCACAGGGTCAATTCCTCTTCTTTTTTGTCTCCATGAGGCCCCATGCAAATTCTCTTCTCCAAGGAAAACAAATGACAAGCTTGACAATTATCCTTGTAAGAAACCATAACTTTCTTTGTTTTCGAAAAGTTAAACAAGATAATCCCTCCCGAATCTCTCGAGCTCTTGTTCCTGCTATAGAAACATAGTATTATTTCTTCGAGGCCTACTTCAAAATTCCTTTATTTGTTAAAGTAAAAGGATTTTCGTGACGATTCGGCAAAATATGAATTACCCTTGTTAAGGAGGCTATTGATATGCCCGAGTTACCCGAAGTTGAAACATTACGGCGAAGCTTGCTCCCCTATTTACCTTCTCCCCTAATCCAAACAGTCGAAATCCTCCACCCAAGTGTGATCAAACCCTCAGTTGGAGTTGATTTTGAAAAACACTTGATTGGAAAGCAAATAACAGAGGCGAAACGGCGCGGGAAATACTTGGTATTGATCTTATCTCCCAGAGGTTCTTTGGTAATCCATCTTCGGATGACCGGTCAATTCTTTTATCGTCATCCCGAAGAACGATCTCTTCCCCAGATCGCTCATACTCATTTGATCATCAACTTTGCCAATGGAAGTGCTTTTCATTATGCCGATGTGCGTCGCTTTGGAAGAGTCTGTTATTATGACTCCGAAATTTCGGATACCGGTTACTGTTCCTTAGGTCCGGAACCTTTTGACTCGAGTTTCACTATAGAATATTTAAAAACCTTAGGCAAACGAAAAGCACCCATTAAAAGCCTGCTTTTACAGCAGAACTTGATTGCGGGTTTGGGCAACATTTATGCCGATGAAGCGCTCTTCCGGGCTCGAATCCACCCGCTTCGTCCAGCTACCACCTTACTAGAGCATGAATGGAGCGCATTACATCAAAGCATACGCACCGTAATATACGAGGCAGTGGAATCCCGCGGCAGCAGTTTGAGGGACTATCTCGATGCTAATCGTGAAAAGGGTTCTTATCAGGATCAGTGGTCTGTGTACCAGCAAACCGGAAAACCCTGTGTTTATTGCGGAACGCCAATCGAGCGCTTGAAAATCGCAGGAAGATCCAGCCATTTTTGTCCTTCTTGTCAAACGATTGAAGAAGCAGATCAACCAAAAATCATCGGAATCACCGGTGGCATCGCCAGTGGTAAATCCACCGTCGTTTCTTTCCTGAGAGATTTGGGAGCTACAATCATTGATGCCGACGAAATCTCTCGCTCTCTTACTGCCAACGACGGACCCGCAGTTGCATCTGTATTACATACTTTCGGACAAGAATTCGCTTCTGCTCCGGGCGTATTGGATCGCAGAAAACTCGGCGAACTGATTTTTACTGATGCATCTGCTCGTCAAAAGTTGAATTCAATTTTACACCCGCTCATCTTAGAAGAAATGCAAAGAAAGATCGATGCTTATAAAGCACATCCTACTACCAGTCCTCTTTTTTTGGATATCCCCCTCTTGTTCGAGGCTGGGTTGGAGTCCCTTTGTGATCAAATCTGGCTGGTCTATGTCGACCAAGATACCCAATTCAAGAGGTTAATCGCGCGTGATTTATTGACAAATGAACAAGCTTTGAAGCGGATCAACGCACAAATGCCCATGGAACAAAAGTGCTTGAAAAGCAATCATGTCGTCGATAATGGTGGAAGCATTGAAGAAACCCAGAAGCAAATCCAACAATTATGGGAATCCTATGGATTTCCAAGCAAAGAAAAGGAGTGATTCCATGAACCCCCTAAGCGAAAAACTCACTCGGATTTTAAAGTTCAACTTGCCAAAACTCTATACCGGTGTCTCTTATGCTATTATGGTCAAAGGCGAACTCATCGCTGCCGGAACCGCCGGTAGCAGTGGCGGAAAGGAAAAGAAACCTCTACAATTGACTGATACATTCAACGTAGCTTCGGTTTCAAAAATCTTCTGCTCGCTGGCAGTGATGAAACTAGTCGAACTGGGAAAAGTGACTCTCGACACACCTGTTGTTGAGTATCTACCACGTTTGGAGATGCCAGACCCGCGATATCGACTGATCACCTTGCGCCATTGTCTAAGTCACACCAGTGGTTTACCGGGAACCCAATGGAAGGGCTTCTCTGTCACCGACACTGCAGGTAGCGATTATTATGCCGATGTCTATGACTATTTTTCGGTACAATACTTAAAGGCGAACCCCGGTGAATATGCGGTTTATTGTAACGACGGCTTCACTGTTGCCGAAATGGTTGTAGCTGAAATCAGCCAGATGAGTTTTTCCGCATTCTGTTCTCAGTACATCATGGATCCTTTGGATATGCATACAACGCGCCTTTCTGACCAGTTAAACGGAGAAATCAATGTTGTTCGTGAAAAAGAAAAACCTGCTGAGCTATTATTGATCCAGGGTGCTGCGGGCTTTACCACGTCGATGGTTGACTTATGCAAACTCGGACAATTAGTTCTCAAGCCGCAACCTTATTTCGAGGCACAATCCCTCCAAGAAATGGCTAAACCTCATGGCAGAACCTTTTTGACCGAAGATGACCGAACTCCCTCTTATGGCTTAGGTTGGGATAATGTTGCTTTCAAGGATCCCGAATATGATTTAGGTGATGGCGTTTTACTGAAAGGTGGAAACAGTTTTCAATTCACGACGCAATTCTTGGTCATACCAAAATACGAAGCCGTTTTAGCCATTTCTGAAACCCATGACTGTAAATTAGATGTCAACGAAACCATCTTGCGCTTGTTTGCAACCGCCATGTTGGAGCGGGGAGTCAATCTGTATACCAAACAAATCGTTATTCCCCAAGAAATCATCGATCGATTCAGTGGCCGTTATTTAATGCCAAGTGGTGTGCTTCATGTTCATTTCTATGGAACGACCTGCCAAATCAATCGCGAAACTACCCGAGGAGAAAGCTATGCCGTACATAAGAATCTGATGTATAACGGTAGTGAATGGAAAGCCTCTGAAGATCAAAGCTTCTATTTTACGGAACACGAACAACAAATATATCTCATCTCTAACTTAAAAGGACGCAGGATCCCACAGGCACAAAAAGCCAAAAATTACGCGGCCTTCAACGAAGTTTGGAAAGCGAGACTTGAGAAAAAATACATCGTGACGGACACCAATGCTTATGACTTAGTCATTCGAGAAATCATGACTGGCTTCTATTTAAAATCCTTACCAGGTCATACAGGCATTCTTTTAGCTTCTTTCTCTGGAAGAAGTGATGGTGATGTTTACGGAGTCTTTGAAGCACCCTTTTTAGCATTGACCGATGATGTGGGAAAAGGCTTCTTGAATACTCCGGCTAATCCAAGCCGCGACATGATCTCTCCCCATTTTTACAGTAAAGATGGTATCGAGTATTGTAAAGTTGCTTCTTATTTATACCGCGATGTGGAAAGTTTACCAGTATATCAGGGGCAAACCTTCCATCAGGGAAAGATCAACCGCGTTTATCAGATTCAAGACGAATTCAAAAACTTACCCGAAATACCCAATGGTCGCAGGCTTTTGATCATGAACAAAGAAATGACTGTAGTCTATGACTCCCTTCTCAATGACCTGTTTACACCAATAAAAGAAGGCTACATCAGCTTCATCTAGGGCCTTTTGTTAAAGAATTTTCACAAAATTTTCATACAATGATGATGATTCTTTTGACCTCGAGGTTTATAATAGGCCTAAGAATTCACTAAAACGCATTAGGAGGCTGTAAAAATGGATCTCGATGAAATTGAAATTATGCAGTCCGAAATCGAACCCCCGGTGGAAAACAAGATACAGGCTGACAGCCTTGCACCGAAATTAAAGAAGCAATTGGCATTGCTAATTTGTCTCTCTATTTTGCTGACCGGAGCTTTTGGATTTGGTTCCGGCTATTACCTTTCCGAACGTCAACATAATCTTAAGTTACCCAATTTGACCTTAATGGAATCTCTCCAAAGTAATCGAAGTAGCATTATTGGAACGACAAGCTTTCTGGAACATGAAGGGTTGACCACGCCTTTAAGCATCAGTCAAATCAGTGCTTTAACCGCCGACTCGGTTGTTGAGATCCAAACTGAACGGACTCTAAATGATTGGAGAATTGGTCAATATACGACTACCGGTGCGGGCAGTGGTGTTATTATTTCATCAGATGGGTATATCATCACCAACCAACATGTCATTGAAGGTGCAAACACGATTATAATAGGCTTGCGAAACGGCGAAAGCTACCCAGCGGTTTTGATAGGCAGTGATCACAAAACCGATATTGCTCTGTTAAAAATTGAAGCAAGTGATTTGTCCCCTGCGATTTTTGGGGATTCTTCAAAAATGGTGGTAGGTGAAATTGCTGTAGTCATAGGTAATCCTTTAGGTCAATTAGGTGGAACTGTTACCGATGGCATTATCAGCGCTCTTGATCGTGAAATTGCCTTCGATGGCAAAACCATGAATCTCTTACAAACCAATGCGGCAATCAACCCGGGCAACTCTGGGGGTGGAATCTTTAACGCTTACGGAGAACTAATTGGCATTGTGGTAGCGAAATCTTCAGGAAGTGATGTCGAGGGTTTAGGCTTTGCAATACCGATCAATGATGTCAAAGACATTTTAGAAGATTTGATGACCTATGGCTATGTTGAAGGTAGAATCGACCTCAAGATGACCCTACAAGACGTGACTGGCGTTTACAGCTACTTCTATGGCTACAGCCAAGGTGCCTATATTGCTTCTGTTGAAGAAGGCTCCAATGCCGCCAGAACCGGGTTTAAGGTGGGAGATTATATCACTGCAATTAATGGAACAGCAATATCTTCTGTTTCTCAAGTCAACGCATTGATTGACCAATATCAAGTCGGTGATATCGTTAAAATCAAGATTCTTAGAAACAATCGCAGTTATACCGGAAACTTGACCCTAGAAGGGTATAGTGGAGAGTAAAAAAAGGGAGGCTTCCAAAAGGAAGTCTCTCTTTTTTTTGTACCGTCAACTACGGTTGGAGATGACGAATAAAGTATTCGACTAATTTCCGTCGATAATACGGGTGATCATGAAGATCGTGATGCCGATTAGGAATAATCAATAAATCAAAATCTTTGTCGGCATTGATCAAGGCATTAACGATACGAAGCGTGTTTGCCGGATGAACATTGTCGTCCAAATCTCCATGAATCAGTAAAAGATGTCCTTGTAAATTTTCTGCCAAAAACTCTGCGTTTTGTGCTTTCCAAAGTTCTTTATTGAAAGGTTCCATAAACAATTCGGACCAGCTGGCACTATCGATTTCCTGAGCGTGATTTCCGGCTGTAGAAACGCCTACTTTATAAAGA
>CAZAFY010000063.1:0-7593 GCA_964484445.1 uncultured Eubacteriales bacterium | reverse complement strand
GTGTAATAATCCATGCGCTGTTAAAAAGGCCACTTCTCTCTCGAAGGAGTGCATATACTCTTGAGCTTGTGCCAGTGCTACATCGAGAGCGATAACGATATCACCCAGAAGTCGAAATGAAATCTCGTCTATTTCCGGAAATTCGATTTCTCCATCTTCTTGTGCAAAAGATAAGACATCTGTCGGTTTATCGATCCCGCGATACTCAAGGTTTATTTCCTTGATCTGCTCTGCATCTACCAAAACAACAGAAAGTTCGACCTCCTGGTCAATTTTTTCGTTTCGAAGTCCTTGATCAATAACTCGCCTTATTAAATTCTCCAGATTTTCATCGACGGTAATGCCGTCTTGTTGATTCTCAATATAGATCATACTCTATTCTTCCTTCATTTCTCTGCATTTTTACTTTCTGCTTCTCGCATCATCTGTTCGGGTGTTGCCCGGTATTGGACCCGTTTGTGGTACATGCTGGTCAATCGTTTGACTAAGTTTCCTTCAACCGCGGTGATCTCGCTCATACTTAGAGCAGAATGATCTAGTTGTCCATTGGAGACTCTGGAACGCACTAATTTTGCTACCATTTCTGTAATCTTCTCTTGCGTCGGTTCCGGCATGGAACGAACTGCAGCCTCACTACAATCTGCTAACATGAGGATGGAGGCCTCTTTGCTGATCGGAATGGGTCCGGGATACGCAAAATCCTCTTGATTGATTGGTTGATCCCCACTTTGTTCCTTTGCTAAATTATAAAAATGACCAGCTCTCAAGGTCCCTTGGTGAGTTGCGATAAACTCTGTGATCTCCTGTGGAAGCTGATACTCCCGCGCCAAGTCTAAGCCTTCTTTAACATGACTGATGATGATGTTCGCCGATAATTGTGGCGGTATCCCTTCATGAGGGTTATCCCATTGTGTTTGATTTTCCGTAAAATACATAGGTCGTTTGATCTTGCCAACATCATGATAAAATGCACCGGCACGAACTAAGAGCGCATCTGCTCCAATCGCCTCAGCTGCTCCTTCTGCAAGATTTGCTACCATCATGCTATGTTGATACGTTCCGGGTGCCTCCATGAGCAAGCGCTTCATTAAGGGATGGTTTGGATTAGCAATTTCCAGTAATTTTAGAGGTGTTAGGATTCGAAATCCCATTTCCAAAAAGGGTAATACCCCTACAGCCAAAACCCCGGTCATCAGCCCTAATAATGCTCCCCACATCATCTGATAAATGAGCGAAGGGGTAAATCCTGAGTTGATGATCGAGACTACTCCGATTGTCCCGATCCCTGATAATCCTATCCAAACCCCTTTTTTGATCAGTTCGGTTCGTTGGTGGATTTGATCTGCACCTAACACAGCCACCCAACTCGTCACTAAGAATGTGAGAAAAGATTGAATATCAAAATTGGCAAGAACAGCTGCCAAAACACTCAACAATACGCCTGCACTCAGTGCAAGGTGCCCGTTGAACAAAACAGCAAGGATCAGTACTGCTGCCGCTACGGGAATCAGTACAGAAGGCAATACTGTCATCAGACCTCGACCCACCAAGAGTGTTGTCACAATAACAAGGGATATTGATAACAATAATCTTGGCTGTTCCAAAATTGCTTTATCATTGAAGTACAGATAAATCACAAATATAAGTAACATTAAGAAAACTAAACCCGAACTGGAAACAATTGTTGTCCAGTCCAGCGTTGAGTCTAGCATACCCAAGTCATTGAGTAATGCCAAATGATGCTCGGAAACGATTTGACCGGTTCTAAGAATGCTTTGACCCTTCAAAATCATAACCGCTTCAATTTTGTTTTTGGCTACTTCTCGTTCTCGCTCGGTTGCCGTTAGATTGGGTTGTACATTGACTTTTAAGCCTGCTTCCAAAATATTGTACCATAGCGTTAAATGCCATGTATCCGCTAACTGATCGGTCAGCATGGCCATTCCTTGACTTTTGGCCTGTGCCAGATCAACTTCTTTGACTCCCCGATCGTAGATGTTTGATAAAACTGCTGAAACGATACCTACTTCTTCGCTGAGTTGCTCTTCAGATAAGGACAGCAATAACTCCCGATCTTCCTCACTTAAAAACTGGTACGCTTCCGGTAAATTCTCTTCCAAAAATTGAGAAGCAGTGACCGTTTCTGTTGCAGGTAGGTTTTTGGCTTCAAGGATATACTTCAATAACAGATCTAGATTCGCAAGGGATTCTGTCTGAACTGCAGTACTGACTTCCCAGATTGTCGGAACTGCATTCATAGCATTCTTCTGTAAAGATTCCGTGCTGAGGCGATCAACGATCGTTCGAGAAGCGATAATATCCATGGTACTGGGTTGTCCCAATTCCAATTGCACAGTTTGTGGTAAAATGCTTGGGGAGATGATTGCTACTGTAATGACCCAGGTCAAAAGGCCGATCAAGAGTTCTGCGAGCTTAGTGCTAATTTTAAATTTCGCATTTTTTAGCATGCTAGGAGGGGTTTTGCCCTTTTCTTGCAGCAATCCCTTCACCTCCTTTGGACTCAATTGTCGGGTGCTGATACGATTCAAAAGCTTGAATTACGCGTTGGACCAAGCGATGCCTGACAACATCGTGTTCGGTTAGATAAACAAATCCGATGTCAGGAACATTTTTAAGTACTTGCTGAACCAAGATCAACCCACTGTCTGTACCCTTTGCTAAATCCACCTGAGTAATATCCCCAGTGATAATCGCTTTTGAGCCAAATCCTAATCGAGTCAAAAACATTTTCATCTGATCAAGCGTCGTATTTTGGGCCTCATCTAAAATGATAAATGCATCGTCCAACGTTCTTCCTCTCATATATGCCAAAGGAGCTACCTCAATGATTCCCTTCTCTTGGTAGCGTTGAAAATTCTCCAAGCCGACCATATCATAGAGGGCATCATAGAGTGGGCGCAGATAAGGGTCGACTTTTTCTTGAAGGTCTCCCGGTAAAAAGCCCAGTCTTTCCCCTGCTTCCACTGCAGGGCGACACAAAATAAGCCTTTGAACTTGCTTTTCTTTTAAAGCAGCAACTGCTGCTGCCATTGCCAAATAGGTTTTACCGGTTCCAGCCGGGCCGATTCCAAATACAATATCATTTCTTCGTATGGTGTCGAGGTATTCTTTTTGACCAATCGTTTTTGGACGAACCTGTTTTCCGCGAATCGTTGTTACGATGACATCATTAAAAAGATCTACTAACTGCTCAAGCTGACCCAAAGAAGCCAGTTTAGCTCCGTAGGTCACTTCACGCGAACCGATGACAATGCCTTGTCTGACAAAGCTTTGCATCTGTTTCAAGAGTGCTTCAGTTACTAATACCTTATCTTCTTCGCCCCGAATATGCAATTGATTTCCTTGGGGAAAAAACTCAACTTTTAATACATCGGTTATAACTTTCAAATATTCATCATGGTATCCGCAGAGAGCCATCGTTTCTTTACTATCGCGAAAAACCATTAATCGATCAAAGGTTTTAGCCAATATGTTTCCTCCTCTATCAAGAAAAGCACTGTTAACATGCTGATCGAGACGAATTTAATATAGTATAATCTTCATTGTTTTCGACACCCTGCTACGATTTCCTTCTTACTTCTCGCCGGAGAGTGCTTATAGAAATTCCCAGTGATCAAAGCTCACTGGGAATTTTGCTTTTTATATCTTGTTCTTAGGCTTCAGGTTCATCTTCATACTCGTCGGAATCGTATTCTGTGATTTCTTCTACTTCGATGACAGTATCTCCCACTAATTCATAAACCGAACCCATCGCCACTTTTTGCCATGTGCGACTAAGCTGACGATAACCATCGATCAAATCGGCTTCATCTGAGGTTAATTCATAGGTTAAATTCTTGCCACCGATTTGCTCACCGGTCAATAAATAATGGGTTTCCACGCCCAGTACTCGAGCTATTCTCGGAATCAAATCCGCTGAAGGAGTGGATCCTTTTCGACGCCAGTTTGCAACGCGTGAAACCGGCACACCTATTCTTCTGGAAAACTCAGCCTGCGTGATTTGTTTGTTTTGCATGAGGACTTCAATTCGTTCAATAATTTTCATGATAAGGTCTATGACGACCATTCACTCCTCTCACTCGTTTTGAGGTTTTTTACCGTACGAATGCAAGTATAGCATACCATATATGAAGGCGCAAGGTTTTTTTTGTAATGTTATTTATCGAAAAATATAGCAAAGAAGGGACAATTGCCACATAATGGGCAATAGTCCCTTCTTTTATACGTACGTTTTATTGCTTTCTATAGAGAAAGCAGCACCTCTTTTACCATTTGGCTGACGGTTTTTCCATCAGCTTTTCCCTTGACCAAGGGCATCAAAGCTGCCATGACTCTGCCGGTGTCCTTAGCTCCTGTTGCTCCTGTTTGATTCACCGTTTGCACGACGAGTTCGCGAATTTCCTCTTCAGTAAGTTGCTTTGGGAGATAGTTCATGAGAATCGTAATTTCGTCGGCAAGCCCTGCGGCATACTCAGGTCGAGCCTCTCCAATTTCTTCGATGACATCCTTGCGTTGCTTGACTTCTTTTACAAAAATCTGCAGTACATCATCATCTGAAAGTTGACGCATTTGATCCTTTTCCACTTGAAGAATTGCGGCTCGGACCATACGAAT
The DNA here is from genome assembly GCA_964484445.1 of uncultured Eubacteriales bacterium. Taxonomy (GTDB): domain Bacteria; phylum Bacillota; class JAAYKD01; order JAAYKD01; family JAAYKD01; genus CALCNS01. The sequence goes on along the minus strand of CAZAFY010000063.1, from coordinate 2,958 downwards.
GACGGCTAGTCCAGCTTTATCCTGAACCTTCATGGCTGTTTTCATATCGAAAACCAACCGTTCTTTTAACGTCATTTTTTTAATCCTTATCCTTACTTAAACTTACGTTTGCGCGCTGCCTCAGCTTTCTTCTTCCGTTTTACGCTGGGCTTTTCATAGTGTTCCCGCTTTCTGGTTTCTGCTAAGATACCGGAACGCTGGCACTGCCGTTTAAAACGGCGCAATGCGCTTTCCAATGTTTCGGTTTTACCTACTTTAATTTCTGCCATATGATTTCCCTCCCTCCGCTGTCATGAATTGTCCCGGATAAAATTATCTGGACGGTTTTGGGAAAAAGCAGAAAGATCAAACTGCACGTAAATTGAGTATACAAAAAAAACATGAATTCGTCAAGCATTATCCTAAGAATTCTGATAATTCTCTTCCAGCTAAGAAATGAAAATGTAAATGTCGAACCGATTGCCTCCCCTGGAGACCAATATTTGATACAATACGATATCCTGTTTGGTCCCATTGCTGATCTTTCGCATATTCCTTGATTCTGTAAAGCATCTTTCCCATAAGATCCTTGTCTTCTATGGTGATCTCATCAATACCGGCTATATGCTTTTTTGGGATCCAAAGGATATGAACAGGCGCTTGTGGTTGTATGTCTTTGAAAGCAATCATGTCTTCGTCTTCATAGAGGATCTGAGAGGGAATTTCCTTTGCTACAATTTTACAAAAAACACAGGTATCCATTAGAAAATCTCCTTACTATTGAATTTCATCTTTTCGATCATCTCTTTTGCTAAATCAGCATCGGAGAAAGGTATAGAATAATCTTTAAAAATCTGCACGTGCTCATGACCTTTCCCCGCAAGGAGAACGGTATCTCCCGCTTGCGCACGACTTAATAGCAATTCGATTGCCTTACGTCGATCGACCTGATATTGAACATGTTTCGCATCGTTCGGAATTCCGGAGCGGATCTCCCGAATGATACTGAAAGGATCTTCGGAATGAGGGTCGTCTGAAGTAACGATTACATCATCGGCTAAGCGGGCTGCAAGTTCTCCCATAACCGGTCTCTTGCTCCGATCTCTGTCACCCGTGCAACCGAAAGCTAAACGAAGTTTTCCGGAGGTGAATTCTCTTGCGGTCAGCAATGCTTGCTTTAAGCTATCTTCTGTATGCGCATAATCGACGATCACCTGAAAGGGTTGGCCTACTTGAATTTGCTGGAAGCGTCCCGGAACACCCGGGAAAGTTCTAATTTTATCGATGATTTCTGCAACAGGAATGTTTTCGAGCCATGCCACTGAAAAGGCGGCCAAAAAATTATAGATATTGAATCTTCCCGGCAGAGGTAACCGAACCTCAAATTTTCCTTCAGGACAGCAAAGCAAAAATTTGCTTTCATGTGGAAAAAGTTCGATCTGATGGGCTTGAATTAGGTTTCCTTCATTCAAACCATAAGAATAAACAGGAACCCCACACTGCGAGCGGATAAAATCCGAAGCAGGATCATCGCCATTTACAATGGCATATTTCTTCCCTTTCAAAGACAATTCATAATTTCCGAGACGGCTGAATAACAAACTCTTGGCAAGAAGGTAGTCTTCCATTGTAGCATGAAAATCGAGGTGGTCATGACTGAAATTTGTAAAGACTGCGACATCGAAATCAATACTTGTTGCTCTTCTCTGTGCCAAAGCATGGGATGAAACCTCCATGATCATTGCGGAAGCTCCCAATAGTACGGCTTGGCGTAATTTTTCTTGCAGAGGAATCGCTGGCTGGGTTGTATATTGAGATTCTTCTTGATATGTACCCACCTGAAATTGAACCGACCCCATGAGTCCAATCTTTTTTTCCAAGGAAGACATTAGGTAATGCGTCAGAAAGGTGGTCGTAGTTTTACCCTTCGTACCTGTAATGCCGATCATACGCATTGCCCGTGAAGGTTCCTGATAAAATCTGGAAGCGATAAAGCCTGTCAATACAGAAGTATTGGAAGTACTAGCTTGAACAATGGGTACATCCAAAAGGCGCTCGACCAGTACCGCAACAGCACCGGAGTCTAACGCTTTTTGCACATAATTGTGTCCATCTACAGTAAGGCCACTTTCCGCAATGAAAAGAAATCCCGTTTGGATCTTTCGCGAATCAGATGCCACGCCAAGGATCTCCGGGTCAGAATTTGAAGACAAAAGGACCGGTAAATCTTTCAATAATACTGATAATTTCATTCTTGTACCTCTGTGTATTGGAAAACGCACCCTAGGGTGCGTCTTTCTTGTTTTCTTTATTAAGAAAATAGCATAAAGTCGCTAAACCCACTGCTAAATCTTCGTTGCGAACTTTGACCTCGGTTGGTACCTGCAGAGAAATCGGTGCAAAATTCCATATTGCCTTTACGCCATTCGCCACTAAGATATCTGCTACTTCTTGCGCAACTATCGCCGGAACCGTGATGATTCCCAGATGAATTTCATTTTCTGCTAAAAAACCAGGCAACTCGCTGAGTGATTTAATAGGTGCACCGGCAACTTCCTGCCCGTATTTATCAGGATCGATGTCAAATAATGCAGCTACTTCCACGCTGTAGCGTTGAAAACCGCCATAACTGACAATAGCAGTTCCCAAGCGTCCGGCACCAATTAGAACCGCTCTTGTATTTATTGTAAAGCCCAAGAGTTTAGCCAATTCACTCATGAGGTATTCGACGTTATATCCAACACCAGGTCGACCAAATTCGCCAAAATAGGCTAAGTCCTTGCGAACTTGAACTACATTCACGCCAACATCTCGTCCGATATCAACGGAGGAAACCGTGATTATCCCTTTATCTTTCCATAAAGAAAGACTTCTGAAGTACAGCGGTAAGCGTTCAAGGGTTGGGCGAGGGATTTCGGCAATTTTCACAAAAACCATCTCTCTTCCATACAAAATTGTTGCTTATCATTAAGCCACCTA
>CAZAFY010000062.1:0-7666 GCA_964484445.1 uncultured Eubacteriales bacterium | reverse complement strand
CCTCTAAGCGTATGGCGAAGAGGGTGGGTGCAAAGCAAAGTGATTTTGGCTTAGCTCTTGTCTATGCTGCCCTTTTGGGAGGATCTGCAACGCTAATTGGCACCGGTTCTAATTTAATCGTCTCATCGTTTCGGGGAGAAGCCGTTGGATTGCCGTTTAGAATTTTTGATTTTCTGCCGCATGGGTTAGCCATTATCTGTGTGGGTATTGTTTTTTTGTTTGTCTGCGAACAATGCGGATGGATCCTGCACGACCCAATGAACCAAGCACATGACAGTATTAAGGAGTCATCCCTTGAGATTTTACCGCCAAGAAATGCAAAAAAAGTGTTTGAGATTCTTCTGCCTCTTTTACCCGCGATTGTGTTAGCAGCTACAGGAATGTTACCTCCGGTTTTAGCATTTGGTTTTGTTATTCTGATCTGGGGTGGCTTGGGAATTTTATCTACCAAAGATGCTCTGGAGAGTGTTAATCTACCTGTCTTGGTGGTAGTTGGCAGCATGTTGAGCTTATCAAAGGTGATGCAACAGAATGGTGCTTTTGTTCCATTGACTCGCGTTATCGCCCCGCTCATAAACTATGTCCCTGAAGTTGTTTTCTTACTCATTCTTGTGTTAATAACCTGTTTATTGGCAAATATCATGGATAATGTTGTTGCTGCAGTGATTATGACGCCAATGGCGGTACAGTTGAGTTACGGTAATACTCTGGGCATACCCTTAGATGCCCTGCTCATGGCTGTAGCAGCCGGAGCTAGTTTGAGTATTTTGCTACCGACCAATAAGGTCACTTTAGTAGTTCAAGCAGAAATGGGATTTTCTTCGGAAGAGTTCATGCACAAAGGAATAGCCATTGCAGGTTTCTCGGTACTGATTGCCACTTTAGTCATCTGGCTAGTTTGGTGTTAGGATAAATCAATTAAATGGAGGAGATTTTTATGGATTTCAAGCAAATTTATACCCCTGGCTTAGCACATTGTTCTTATATTATTGGTGGTGAGAAAGAATGTATTGTGATTGATCCGGCACGAGATGTGGAGGCTTATCTTAAAGCTGCCGAAGGATACAAACTTCCGATTACGGCTATTTTGGAGACTCATCTCCACGCAGATTTCGTATCTGGCCATGTCGAATTAGCGGAGCGTACCGGAGCAAAGATCTATGTTTCTAAGACAGCCAATGCAGAATATCCGCATCGCGGGTTAGACGATGGCGAGGTTTTTGAAATCGATACCTTCCGCTTACAAATGTTTGATACTCCCGGTCACACTCCGGAAGGATCTGTCTTTTTTGTTGCAGATACGACCCGAGGGCCTGAATATGTATTAGCGTTTACAGGTGATACGCTCCTGATCGGCGACGCCGGCAGACCCGACTTGTTCCCCGATTTCAAAGATGAACTGGCGAGCAAGCTCTACGATTCTCTTCGTAGAATTGAGAAAATGGGAGATTATATGGAAGTTTATCCGGCACACGGAGCAGGCTCTTTGTGTGGGAAAGCATTATCTTCTAAATTATCATCGACCTTGGGAATCGAGCGCATGCATAATGAAGCGTTGAAATTACACCCCAAAGAGGTGTTCGTGAAAACCTTTTTAGCCGATATGCCGGAAGCTCCTGATCATTTTTCGAGATGTTCAGAGATCAACCGCTTAGGGGCAACCAATACACAAACGTTGCCTGAACCCAAAGGATTCGAACCAAAGACATTCCTGGAAATGGCTCAACAAGGTGCTGTCATCGTAGATACTCGAGATCAATTAGCCTTTGCCTCGGCTCATATTCCCGGAGCTTATGGTTTAAGCCTGAAAGGGAATTTTGCTACTTTCGCCGGCTGGGTTTTACCCCCGGAAAAACCAATCTTGTTGGTCTTAGAATCGGAGAAAGATTTAACTATAGCTCTAAAAGGACTATATAGTGTAGGGTTAGATCTAGTAAGTGGATATTTACTCGGTGGAATGTCTGCCTATGCGATGAGTGGTTATCGTACTGCCGGCATGGAGAGTATCTCTGTGGAAGAATTAAAAGAACGTTTTGACCGCGGTGAAGTCACTTTAGTCGATACCCGCCTGAAAAGCGAGTTCGATACTTTTCATGTAGATGGTTCCATTCACATGGCTGCTCCTGATGTTCGCAAAAGAGGGAATGAGTTGAAGGATTTCTCTACCCTTGCCTTTATTTGCAATAGTGGTAATCGTTCTCTGCTCGCTGCGAGTTTGATGATGCAGCAAAGCAAAAAGATCAAAATCATCAATGTTATTGGTGGAACATCAGCTTGGTCTGATCTAGGATATCCAATCGTTTAGAAGGAAGTGGAAGTATGATACAATTTTTATTGGTAGATCCCTGGCCTTGGTGGATGGGTGGTCTGGTAATCGGTTCTTTGGTTCCCCTTCTTTACTATTTTTTAAATACACCTTTAGGCGTATCGACTGGTTTTGGCAATTTGGCGAAGGTGCTTTTCCGTGGTAAAAAACTGAAGTGGCTTCAAGGAAAGAGCTTTGATAACGTGCTAAATCACCGGTTTTATATGATGCTGGGGATGTTATTAGGTGCATTTATAGCCGGACGGGGTATGGGCTTACCGATTTCAACCGAAATGGGAAAATTTACCCAAGTATTGCAATGGCCATCGTGGGCAAACATACTTTGGTTTCTCATGGGAGGCTTTTTATTGGGATTGGGTGCTCGTATTGCTGGGGGATGCACCTCGGGTCACAGTATTCATGGACTCGCAAATTTTCATTTATCGAGTCTGATCGCGACCATCTTCTTCCTTCTTTTTGGAGCGATTACGGTCTTTGCGATCCGCATCTTTCTAATGGGAGGTGCTTAAAGTGAAAAAGAATCTATCTTTTTTAGGTTTTGGAATGTTATTTGGCTTTGCTTTGAGCCGAGTTAGAGCTTCTGATTACAACTATATCTATAATATGTTTACCGGTACAGATTTGACACTGGCCTTGGTTATCGTTTCTGCTATCATTGTCGGTGCAGTTGGTATGCGACTGCTTGCTATGAACCAGTATCGAGGGTTTCGTGGCCAAGCAATTGAAGTTAATAAAAAGGCACTCACCAAGTATACTGCATTGGGTGGAATGATTTTCGGAATCGGCTGGGGAATGTCCGGTGCTTGCCCGGGAACTCTCATGGCACAAATTGGAGAGGGCAGCATTATGGGTATTGTTACTCTTTCAGGTGCGATTTTAGGAACCTATGCTTATGCTATGTTGAAAGAAAAAGTGAAAGACTTATAATATTTATGCAATTTGTGCATAAATATTGAAAAGAGTGAAAGAAAACCCCTAAATATGAGCAATCATTTATATTTAAAGATGAATGATTAATATTCATTCATCAAAGGATAAAAGGTTTTATGCGTCGAAATACTTCTATATTATGTCGAAATAGAGCATACAGCATCGACTTATAAAGGAGAGTTGACCGTGAAGCCTTTTGTTCAATTAAATTCCGAAATCGGAGTACTTAATAAGGTTATTTTGCATCGCCCCGGTTTGGAATTGGAGCACTTGATTCCCCCCTATTTAGAATATATGCTGTCTGAAGATACACCCCATGTTGCGACCGCCGGTAAAGAACACGATGCCTTTGCTGATCTGTTAAGAGGAAATGGAACAGAGGTTTTGTATCTGGCAGATCTTTTCTTAGAAGTGCTCCAAGAAGAGACGGTGCGCAAGGCGTTCATCGATGAATATTGTGAAAAAAGCCATATCTCATCGAATGACCTGAAGCAAGCGGTTCACAAATATTTATTGGATTTACCATCTGAACAGTTACGTGATGTGGTTCTAAGAGGTATCATGAAGCGTGACTTGACCGGAAGGACTGCCGAGCTCTTGCCGTTGGCTATTGAAGAAGAATACCCTTTTATTACAGACCCCTTATGCGGGATTTATTTTACTAGGGATATTGGGGTATGCATTGGTCGTGGCATGTTGGTCAGTAGCATGAGTATGCCTTTTCGACAACGTGAAACCCTTCTGGTTCACTATATTTGGCAATATCATCCTGCTTTTCGAAAAAGTCAAACCCCGAAATGGTATGATAACTCATTGGGATACGGCATTGAGGGTGGTGATGTGTTAGTGTTGTCCGACCGAGTTTTAGCTATTGGATACAGTGAGCGCACTTCTTTAGGCGCAGTAGAAGCCTTAGCCCATACGTTATTTGCACAAGGCTACGAGAAGATTTTGTTGTTCCATTTGCCTAAGACTCGCCGATTTATGCATTTAGATGTGTTGTTTACGATGGTTGACAAGAACAAATTTCTTATAACGCCCGCCTTAGCCTCCGGTCAATTTGCGATTTATGAATTGAGTCTGGGACGCGAAGGGCAGATTCAAGCAAAGCTTCAGGATCAACCGGTAAAGAATGTTCTGGCTAAAGCGTTAGGGCTTGATGAAGTCATTTTTATCTCGGTCGGTGGTGGCGATGTCATCCATGCTCCTAGAGAACATTGGAATATGGGGTCCAATGTATTGACGATCGCTCCGGGAAAGGTAGTTGCTTATGATCGAAACGATGTTACCAATGAACAACTGGCACGCAACGGAGTTGAAGTACTGACTTTCTCAGGTTGTGAACTCTCCCGAGGACGCGGCGGGCCGAGGTGTATGAGCATGCCGATCCACCGAGAAAATCTCTAAAAATTGCTTGACAAGATTAAACAATATATGATATATTTACAAAAAGCGATGCGGAAGAAATACCTTATTCAGCAGTGATCAGAGAGGGTTTGTCGTTGGCTGAAAGCAAACCTACATGAGCCTATAAGGGAAACCCCTTCCAAGCTGCCACTCGAAAAGAATTCTCTGAGTAGTTTAGGCCGTAGGTTCACGTTAAGAACATGGAGTGATGGCAAATTTGCCATAATTCAGGTGGAACCGTGCAAATTGCACCCTGATCAGAGGGATTTCTCTGATTAGGGTGTTTTTATTTTTGAATGTAATAGAAAGAGGTGTTTTACATGATTCGTGTCTATTTGAAAAATGGAAATGTATTAGAACTGCCGGAAAACAGTAACAGTTATGATGCTGCAAAAAAAATCAGCAATAGTTTAGCCAAGGAAGTTTTGGCCGCTCAAGTCAACGGGAAAAATACAGATCTAAAAGTCGAACTAAAAGAAGGAGATCATCTTCATCTGATTACGTTTGCCGATGATGAAGGGAAAATGGTGATGCGCCATAGTGGGTCACATCTCATGGCGCAAGCCGTGAAGAGGTTATATCCCGATGCACAACTGACCATTGGACCTGCTGTCGAAAATGGTTTTTACTATGACTTTGACATGGAAGGCACGATTTCTGCCAATGAAATCGAAGCGATCGAGCATGAAATGGCCAAAATCGTCAAAGAGAATCTCCCCATTGAACGATTCACACTTTCCAGGCAAGAAGCTCTTGCCTTTGTTAAAGAAAAAAACGAACCCTACAAAATTGAACTGATCGAAAACTTGCCGGTAGATGCAGAGATTTCGTTTTATAAACAGGGTGAGTTCGTCGATCTGTGTGCTGGTCCTCATGTAAGCAGTACGGGAATGCTCAAAGCCTTCAAATTGACGGCTGTAACCGGAGCTTATTGGCACGGCGATGCAAAAAACAAAATGCTTCAACGGGTTTATGGCATCGTTTTCCCCAAAAAAGCGGATTTGGATGCGTACTTAACTCTGCTGGAGGAAGCGAAGAAGCGGGATCACCGTAAACTTGGTCGCGAATTAGATCTTTTCATGATGGCAGACGAAGGGCCTGGTTTTCCGTTCTTTCTACCCAAAGGGATGGTATTACGTAACACCTTGCTCGATTTTTGGAGAAAGAAACATCACGAAGCAGGATATCAGGAAATCAGTACGCCAATTATCCTCAATGAAAGCCTTTGGCATCAATCCGGTCATTGGGATCACTACAAAGATAATATGTATTTTACCAGCATTGATGAGCAAACCTATGTGGTGAAACCGATGAACTGCCCGGGTGGAATCTTAGCTTTCCAACGTCGGATGTATTCTTATCGCGATTTGCCTCAACGTTTGGCAGAGTTGGGATTAGTTCATCGGCATGAGCTGTCTGGAACTCTCCATGGTTTGATGCGGGTCCGAAATTTCACTCAAGATGATGCACATCTTTATATCACACCGGATCAAATTCAGGAAGAAGTTGTCAAAACGATTCAGTTGATCGACTCCATTTATAAGGTTTTTGGTTTCGAATATCATATGGAACTTTCAACTCGTCCCGAAAATTCTATGGGGACCGATGAACAGTGGGAACTCGCTACCAATGGATTGAGGAGTGCACTGGAAGCCATGGAGGCTCCCTACAAACTCAATGAGGGAGATGGCGCTTTCTACGGCCCGAAGATTGATTTCCATTTGAAGGATTGTTTGGGGCGCACCTGGCAATGTGGAACCATACAACTGGATCTGCAAATGCCAGAGCGATTTGACCTTACCTACATTGGACCCGATGGAGAAAAGCATCGGCCCGTAATGCTCCACCGCACCGCATTGGGGAGTGTAGAGCGATTTATGGGAATCCTGATCGAACATTACGCAGGAGCCTTTCCGACCTGGTTGGCACCGGTTCAAGCTCGGATCTTGTCGATTACCGATAATCATATTCCCTATGCAAAGACGATTTATAAGCAGCTGGATGCGGTTGGCATCCGAGCAGAGTTAGACGATCGTAACGAGAAAATCGGATTCAAGATCCGTGAAGCTCAACTGCAGAAGATTCCTTATATGCTCGTCTTGGGTGATCAAGAGAAGGAACAAGGCACGGTTGCTGTGCGAGATCGCAGCACCGGAAAGACGCAGGTTATGACCTTGGAAGAATTTATTGCTAAAGTTCAAGGCGAAATCAAGAGTATGCAAAACGGCTAAGATTCAAAGGAATACCCATTGCAAACGTAAAAGAAATGATGTAGAATAACCATAGTGTTTCTTAGGTTGATAGGACTTCAACTCGAGAGCACAACTATCAATCGGGAGGCGATTTCATTGGCTAAGAAGAAATACGAACGCACCAAACCCCATGTAAATATCGGAACCATCGGTCATATCGATCATGGCAAAACCACATTAACAGCAGCATTAACCATCGTGTTATCAACCGTAGGCGGAGCCGATGTCATGAGATATGAAGATATCGATAAAGCACCGGAAGAAAAAGCACGCGGAATCACTATCAACACCGCTCATGTAGAGTATCAAACCGAAACTCGTCATTACGCCCATGTAGACTGCCCGGGACATGCTGACTATGTCAAGAACATGATCACCGGAGCAGCTCAAATGGACGGAGCGATCTTAGTAGTTTCAGCAGCCGATGGCCCGATGCCGCAAACCCGTGAACATATCCTGCTTGCATACCAAGTAGGCGTACCGCATATGGTCGTCTTCTTGAACAAGTCTGACATGGTTGACGATCCTGAACTGATCGAACTCGTCGAAATGGAAGTACGTGAGCTGTTAACCAGCTACAAATTCCCGGGCGACGATGTACCGTTCGTTGTAGGATCCGCATTGAAAGCGGTTGAATGTGGCTGTGGCAAACGTGACTGCGAATGGTGCGGTAAGATCTGGAACCTCATGGATGCAGTTGATTCTTACATTCCGACCCCGGAACGCGCTACCGATAAACCGTTCTTAATGC